>NZ_JAVLSB010000025.1:0-61814 GCF_031583775.1 Pseudomonas rhizozeae | reverse complement strand
CTCGCTCGCGAAGAACGATAACGCGGTGTTAGAGCTGCCCGCGCAACCCGAAGCGCTTCATCAAGGTCGACTCCAGTAAGCCTTTGGGCAGCAGCGTCGCCAGCAGTGGCAACGCCCGGCTGCCGTTGCCGAGGCGGATCATGCGCGGTGGCTGGTCGCGCTGCACGGCCCTTAGCAGGCCGGCGGCGAATTCGCTGGCGGGAGTGGGTTTGTCCTGGGAGGCCTTGGCCCTTGCACGGATGCCGTCGCGCAGGGGAAACCAGGGGGATTGTTCGCTGATCAATTGCTCGGCTTCGTGCCCGGCATTCTTGGCGAAGCTCGACGCAATGGCACCGGGCTGGACTTCCATGACACGAATGCCGAAGGGCGCCAGTTCCATGCGCAAGGCATCGCTCAAAGCATGCACCGCTGCTTTCGACGCGCAATAAGCACCCGCGAACGGCGTGACCAGCACGCCGGAGACGCTGCCGATATTCACCACCAGGCCTTTGCTGCGACGCAGCACCGGGAACAGCGCGCGGGTGACGCCGACGATCGAGAACACGTTGGTTTCGAACTGGCGCTGCATGGCCGGCACGCCGCCGTCCAGCAACGGCCCCATGGCGCCATAACCGGCGTTGTTGATCAGCACGTCGAGGCCGCCGGTTTGCTGGCTAATGCGTTCGCTCAACTGCATCAGCGCCGGGCCGTCATTGACGTCCAGTTGCACGGCGGTAAACCCGGCGGCGGCCAGCAGCGCCACGTCTTCAGGTTTACGCGCGGTGGCCCAGACGTCATAGCCGGCCTGTTTGAAGGCGTCGGCCAAGGCGCGGCCGATGCCGCTGGAACAACCGGTGATCAAAACGAGGGGCATGGGGCGGTCCTTGGCGTGGGAAACGGGAGAGGTCAGTCGGAGAAACTACCTTGCAAATGCTCGGCGCGAAACTCCAGGGTTTGCGGACGGTAGCCGGGGCGCAGGGGTGGCAGCGGCAGACAGTCTTCCCAACTGGCGCCGGCCTGCAGTTCGCCGGGGCCGCGGTAGCGCGGGGCGGCGTACTGGTTGTCGGCCAGATTCACGGTGTCGCCGGGCGCATACGCGGCAATGCGCCAACGCAATTCGGTCAGCGGCACGTCGTTGCCGTTGTTCATGGTCAGTTGCAGCGGACGATCCGCCGGGCACTGCTGCGGCGCATAGCTGATGCGCAACTCCAGGCGCGCCAGTTGCTTGACCTCGCGGTTGTCCAGCCAGATCACCCAGGTCGCCACCAGGCCCAGGCCCACGGCGGCCGCCAACGACACGGGCAAGGCTTTGGCCGGATAGCGCAGCAACAGGATCAGCCAGGTAATGATCAGCAGGACGCCGATGAACATGTCGCACCACCTCGGGAACAGAGACGGTCATCCTACCTAAGCGCAGGGGCGGTTGGCGATGGGCATCCGTTCGGCGCGGGCCATGCGGGCCTCTTCGCGAGCAGGCTCGCTCCCACATTGGAATGCGTTCGCCCGTGGGAACGAGCCTGCTCGCGAAGGCGTTGGTGAGGTTGATCCACAGCCAGAATGAAAAAGCCCCCAGCCCGCCCGCTGCGGATAGGGGACGCAGCGAGCGGGGCGGGGGCCGGGTGTTGCCGGTCGATTACTGCGCGATGGTTTTCACCGACACGCCGCGATCGATCGGGGTGGAGCGCCCGTAGATGTCTTCGAAGCGTTCGATGTCGTCCTCGCCCAGGTAGCTGCCGGACTGCACTTCGATGATTTCCAGCGGGATCTTGCCGGGATTGCGCAAGCGGTGGACCGAGGCGATCGGGATGTAAGTCGACTGGTTTTCAGTGAGCAGGAACACGTTTTCGTCGCAGGTCACTTCGGCGGTGCCGCTGACCACGATCCAGTGTTCGGCGCGGTGGTGGTGCATTTGCAGCGACAGGCACGCGCCCGGCTTGACCGAGATGTGCTTGACCTGGAAACGCCCGCCCATGTCCACCGAATCGTAGGAACCCCACGGACGGTAGACCTCGCAATGGTTCTGGGTTTCGCTGCGGCCCTGTGCATTAAGGGTGTTGACCATCTGCTTGACGCCTTGGACCTTGTCCTTGTGGGCGATCATCATGGCGTCCTTGGTTTCGACCACCACGATGTTTTCCAGGCCAATCACCGACACCAGTTTGCCGTTGCCGTGGATCATGCAGTTGCGGCTGTCCTGGATCACTACATCGCCCTTGCTGACGTTGCCGTTGGCGTCCTTGTCGTTGACTTCCCACAGCGACGACCAGCAACCGACATCGCTCCAGCCGGCCGTCAGCGGTACCACGCAGGCGCGCTGGGTTTTTTCCATCACTGCGTAGTCGATGGAGTTGTCCGGGCAGCAGGCGAACGTGGCTTCGTCGAAGGTGATGGTGTCGGCGTCCTGCGCGCTGCGCTCAAGGGTCAGCAGGCAGGTGTCGTAGATGTCCGGGTCGTGCTTTTTCAGTTCTTCGAGGAAGCGGCTGGCGCGGAACAGGAACATGCCGCTGTTCCAGAAATAACCGCCGGCCTGGACGAATTCGGTGGCGCGCTTCACGTCGGGTTTTTCGACGAATTGCGACACCCGGCTGATGCCTTCAGGCAGCAGCGAATCGCCGGTGGACTTGATGTAGCCGTAACCGGTTTCCGGTTTGGTGGCCGGTACGCCGAACAGCACCATTTCGCCGTTCTCGGCGGCAACGGTGGCCAGGGCCAGGGCCCGTTGCAGGGCTTTCTGGTCGTCCAGCACGTGGTCGGCCGGCAGCACCAGCATCAGTTCGTCGCGACCTTCATTGACCAGCATCATCGCGGTCAGGGCCACGGCCGGCGCAGTGTTGCGGCCGAAGGGTTCCATCAGGATGCGCTGGGTCTCGAGGCCACGGCTGGCCAGTTGTTCGTTGACGATGAAGCGGTGGTCTTTGTTGCAGACCACGATCGGCGTGTCCATGCCTTCAAACACCAGGCGTTCCAGGGTTTGCTGGAACAGCGTGTGTTCACCGGTCAAGGCCAGGAATTGTTTTGGAAACTGCTTACGCGAAAGCGGCCAGAGACGTGAGCCGCTACCACCTGACAAGATCACCGGAATCATAGTGTTTACTCCATAAAATCGATTGGTCGGCCCCATGAGGGAGCCGGGGCAGTTCGGGAAATTGATTAGCGCGTGGCGACCGGACGTTTCACCCACACCGGCGACAGGCTGCTGCCGTTGCCAGTGACGTACAGCACCGCCGCTTCGCCGCGTTCCAGGGCAACCGGTTTGACGTCGCCGACTTTTTTGTCGCCGTCGTACAGCGCCAGGCTGACTTTCACCGGATTGATTTCGCGCTCGCCACGGCCCTTGGCGGCGACGGTCTTGACCACTTCGGTCTTGCCGTCGGCGGTTTTCAGGGTCAGCGGCTTGTCACTGAGGTTCTGCACGCGCACCAGGGATTTCTGCTTGTTCTTGAACGGCGGTTCTTCGATCAGTTGCGGTTGGCCGCTGGCGTTGTTGACCAGGGTGTAATAGTGATCGGCGGCGAGTTTCACCGGCACGGTCTGGCTGCCGACTTTGGCGCTGTAATCGCCGCCGGGCATGAAGCTGAAGTCACTGCTGGCCAGTGGTGCCACGTCGTTGAGGCTGGTGCTGCCGACGGTGGCGCTGACTTCGGCGTTGCTGGCGTTGTAGACCCGCACAAAGCTCGAGCCTTTGGGTGCGGTCGGGCCGTAGAGCGCGGCGTCGCCGGCAAAAGCGTTCAGGGACATCAGGCTGACACCGGCGGCCAGGGCGGCCACTTTCAGGGTGCGAGTAGCGAGACGGCGAGGAGTTGTAGTGAAAGTCATGGTGTACCTCTCTTTCAGTTTTGCGCCCGGTCGGGCGTCTCGGATTGAGTGTTGATAGCTACGTTTTGTTGGCGGGCGCCGGCCTGTTTCAGGGCCGCGACCCACTGCGGGTCGGCGTCGCCGATTTCGTTGTTCACGGGCAGATAACGTTCAGGAAATTCCCAGATCAGCACCTGTGGCGGGCTGTTCTTGAAGGCATCGCTTTTCAGGTAGCTGAGCATTGGCAGGATCGGGCCGTGGCCGTCTTCGGCGTAGCTGAGCACGTCGCTGTGCAGCGCCTGCTTGAGGGCGCCGACGAAGTTCCAGTTGGGGTTGGCGCTGTAGCTGGTGCCCACCAGCGTCACCGGCACTTCGGCGTCGGCGAACAAGGCGTCGTCGCCACCGGCCTGGTCTTCCACGGCCCGGGTGTTGCGCTTTTGCAAAGGCTCGGTGGCCGGCATCAGGTTTTCGAACAGCGGGTCCAGCGGCAGGAACAGCCGCAAGTCGCCCTTGTGGGTGATTTTTTCCGCCGGCTCGGTGACGAAACGCTGCGGTTCACCGTTGAGCGGGGTTTTTGCGGCAATGGTGTTGGCCAGGGTCTCGGCGGCGATTTGCGCGCCTTCCGGCGTCCAGTGGGTATCGGTGCGCAGGAACACTTGCTGGCCTTTGAGCTTGGCCTGGTTGAACGGGCCGAGCAGGTCGGGGGCGATGATCTTGTCGGCGGCCACCCGGGCATGGAAGTCCTGGTACAGGTTGCTGTGGATGCGCGACGGCTTCACGTCACCCAGGTGTTCCGGGTACAGCCGCGCTTTGGCCGGAACAATCGCCATCACCAGTTTCACGCCTTTGTCTTTCAGGGTCTGGCGCACACCTTCGACCAGCGCGTAATTGCCTTGCAGGTTGGACTCTTCGTTGACGATCGGGTTGAACTCTTCATCGCTGTACAGCCATTGGTCCTGGCCGAGCACCACGCCCGGGCGACCTTCGTTGAACAGTTTGAAGTCCAGAGCCGCCCAGAGGTTGGTACCCAGGCGCTTGATCGGGAATTCGGCGTCGTAGTGAGTCTCCACGGCTTTGGTCCAGCGGCCGTTGAGCACCGTGGCCTCGGCGTTGGTGCTGAAGCCGAAGAAGCTGCGCACCGACCACAGACCCAGGACTAGCAGGGTCACCAGGAACAGGGCGATGTAGAACACGCGTAATGAGCGGGTCATGGTCAGATCCCTCAGAACTGGAAGTAAAGGAACGGCGAGAAGCTTTGCGCCGAGAGTTTGAGAATCGAGGCAATGAACAGCAGCAGCACCAGGGCGCGCATGACGTAGCGTGGCCAATCGGCAGCCCAATAAGCCGGTTGCACCTGGGCGTCAACGCCGACGGTGTAGCCCGGCTGATGGATGCTGCCGGGGTTTTCCCCTGGGGCGGCTTTAATCAGCCCTGGTTGCGAAGCGGCCGGGCCATCGCTGTCGACGCTGACGTCGGGCTTGGTCTTGACCGGCGGCTGGTTGCTGTAGAAGTCGCGCAGGCCGAAGAACGCCAGGGTCGCGTAAGCCACCACCATGGTCGCCACTTGCAGGCCGGTGAGGCTGGCACGGTTGAGTTCCGACAGCGACCAGTCACCGAAGCTGAACATCGCGCCGTACATGCGCCCGGCGACGTGCAGGTTTTCCGCACGGAAGATCACCCAGCCCATCACCACCAGCAGGAAGGTCAGCGCCCAGCGAACCGGGTTGAAGCGGCGTGGCGAGGTGTTGAGGCCGATGGCTTTTTCAATCGCCAGCCACATGCCGTGCCAGGCGCCCCAGACGATGTAGGTGATGTTCGCGCCGTGCCACAGACCACCGAGCAGCATGGTCAGGAACAGGTTGCGATAGGTCATCAACGTGCCTTTGCGGTTACCGCCGAGGGTGATGTAGAGGTAGTCGCGCAGCCAGGTCGACAGGCTGATGTGCCAGCGGCGCCAGAACTCGGTGATCGACTGGCTGATGTACGGCTGCTTGAAGTTTTCCATGAAGCGGAAACCCATCATCAGGCCCAGGCCGATGGCCATGTCGCTGTAGCCGGAGAAGTCGAAATACAGTTGCGCGGTGTACGCCAGCGCGCCGAGCCAGGCGTCGCCGGTGGTGGGGTTTTGCAAGGCGAAGCAATGATCGGCGACCACCGCCAGGGTGTCGGCGATGAAGACCTTTTTGACGAAACCCTGCATGAACCGGGTGCAGCCCTCGGAGAATTTGTCGAGGGTGTGGGTGCGGTTGTTGAACTGGTCGGCGAGGTCGCGGAAACGCAAGACCGGGCCGGCAATCAGGTGCGGGAAGATCGCCACGAATGCCGCGAAGTCGATCAGGTTGCGGGTTGCCGGAGTGTCGCCGCGATAGACGTCGATGATGTAGCTGATCGACTCGAAGATGTAGAACGAGATCCCGATCGGCAACAGGATGTGGGTCAGGATGAACGGCTCAAGCCCATACGAGGTCATGATCGCGTTGATGCTGTCGACGCCGAAGTTGGCGTACTTGAAGTAGCCGAGGATGCACAGGTCGACACCCACGCCTAGCAGCAGCCAGCGCTGGGCTGGCTTGGTGCGCACACCGGCGGCACCGACCTTGAGGCCGATCCAGTAATTCCACAGGGTGACGCCGGCGAACAGCGCCAGGAAGTCCACCCGCCACCAGGCATAGAACACGTAGCTGGCGATCAACAGCAGCAGATTGCGATAGCGCTGGCCGCTCAGGTAGTACAGGCCGAGAAAGATCGGCAAGAACAAAAACAGGAACACGTTGGACGAAAAAACCATCCCGATCTCTCCTTGTTTGCATCAACAGTCAAGGGCCAACGGCCCCCCCAAACCCCCCGCCGAAAACGGGGGAGTAACTCGAATCGCAGAGCCGACCATTAGTCCTGTGGGAGCGGGCTTGCCCGCGATGGCAGAGTGTCAGTCACCATCAATGCCGGATGTGCCGGCCTTATCGCTGGCAAACCAGCTCCCACAGGGTTTTGTGTCTGGCGCTAAGAGCCTTTGCTGCCCTTTTCATTCGCCGGGTCGTAGACCTTGGTCAAGTCGCCGCCGAGGCGGAAGGTCTTGAACGGCTGCATCTTGTGCTTGGTCGCGAGCACGTCCGCCGGGCAGGTATAGAGGCTGCAGAAGGGTTCGAGCCAGGCGAATTTCGAGTCGACCTTCAGGTCGGTCATGTCCTGCTCTTTGCCGTTCTTCTTCTCGAATGCCTCCGGGTCTTTCACCCCGGCCAGCACGCGATCACCCAGGCGTTTCAACGCGCCGTTGTTTTCCTGACGCAGATCGACACCGTTGACCTGGGCAAAACTGGCAATCATCGCCAGCGGCGGCAGGGCGTAGTTGTGATAGGCGAGGGCGCGCTGGTCACGCTTGAGTTCGTTGGGCAGGAAACCGTCGGCGTCGACCTGGTTGGCGCCGACCTTGTATTCCTTCACGGCCCAGTCGAACAGGTCGCGGCGGTTGGTGGCGACCGAAGTGGCCATCACCGACCAGGCGGCCCAGTACGAGTGGTTGTTGGTTTTTTCCAGCGGCAGGTTGTCCCAGTCGCTGACCACCTGGTCGGCCATTTTGCTGAACCAGGCTTCGATCTGCTGCGCCTCCTGCTGATGATTGGCCAGCGGGTGCGAATCAGAAAACTTCAGGCGGATGTAGGACGAGGCCATGCTGCCCAGCGCCCATTTGCGCATCGACTTGCCGGTGTGGTTGAAGTCCTTGGACATCAAGGCATCGGCCTTGGCCCAGGCGGTCAGCCAGTTGAGTGTGCATTCCAGTTGTTCCGGGCGGCCGTCGCGCATGAACTGCATCACCCGCTTGCTGGTGCCGCGCTCGATCTTGGTGATGTCGGCGGTGGTGTCGCGAAAGGCTTTTTCCGACTGCTTGTTCAGGGTCGAGCGCGCCTTGTCGGAGCCTTCGTACTTGCTGCGAAATTGCAGCGAACCGGTGTAGGGCGTCGGCGTGGCGTCGCAGTTTTCGCTCTTGTCGCCGGTCTTGAATTTATCCACAGGCGCGAAATAACCCTGGGGTGGACGCAGTGGCGCGGCGGCCTGTGTCGCACCGGCGAACATCGCCAGGCTTAACAGGGTTGGCGCCAACAGGTTTTTCACTCTCGAATGTCGCATAGCAGACCTCATTGCCCGAGCTGAGCGGTGCGTTGCTCAGCGCCCGGGAATACGTTGCGTTTGCAGATTTTCGCTTCGACTTTTTGCGGCGCGGCACCCGCTTCGGGGCCCTGGATTTCGACCGCCAGCAGGTTTTGCGAGGCCCAGTCCTGGTCCGTGCGCAGCTCAAAGGCGAAACGACCGTCGGTGTCGGAGGTTTCCGGTTTTTCGATCTTGATGTCCTCGTGGCGACCGTTCATGTACCAGAGGGTGGCTTGCAGGGTTTTCACCGAGGTGTCGGCGAAGCGAATGTCGACCTGGTGGCTGCTGTTTTGCAGGTTCAGGTTTTTGCTGTTGACCAGCAGTTCTTGCTTGCTGCCCGCTTTCAGCGTGGTGCTGGCGGACAACTGGGCAGCTTTGCCTTCGCAGCCGTTATCGAGCAGGGCCATCATCTGGCGATAGATGGTTTCCTGATCGAGGCGGTACAGCGGCGAAAATTCCCAGATAAGGATTTTCGGCGGGGACTTTTGGAACTCTTCGCTGCCCAGGTACTGCAGCATCGAGCCTTCGAGGCCGCCGCCGGGGAAGGCAACGTTGAGGATGTCGGCGCCGATGGCTTCTTCGAGGAAGCCGGCGAAGTTGTAGTTCTTGCCGCTGTGCGAGGTGCCGACCAGGGTGATCTGCGGGTTGCCGGAATCGTCGAACAGGTCGCCGTCCGCCGCCTCGCCCTTCGGCTCGGTGGTGAATTGGTCCATGTATTGGATCGCGTAACTGGTGCCGCACAGTTGCCCGGCCATGTTATGCAGGGTGCCGGTCTTGCCCATGCGTCCGGACTTCTTGGTCTCGAATTCACGCTTGGGAATGTCAGCGAAGGCCGGGATTTGCTTGACCTCTTCGGCGACGATTTTCGCCGTGCGCTGCGCGCCGTAGGGGGTCCAGTGCTGGTCGCCACGGAAATAGAAATCGTGCGCCGGCAAAGTGTCGGGCAGCGATTCGTTGGTCAGCGGCGAGAGGTCCGGCACCACGTAACCCATCTGCGCGAAACGGCCGAGCATGGTCTTGTAGTTCCTCAGTGCCTTGTCGTAATCGAACGCGGCTTTTTCCTGCGGGTTGAGCTTGTTGCGGTTCACCAGACCACGGGTCGGCTGGTAGACCACCACCAGTTCCACGCCTTTGCTCTTGAACGCGTCGTGCAGTTCTTTCATGCGTTTGTAGCCGGCGGGGGTGGTGTCGAATTCGGTGCGCAAATCTTCCTGAGTCCGGAACAACCAGTCGCCCTGGGCCTGCACCAGAGTGGTGAAGTTCTGCTGGTATCGCGTGGTGTAGTTCTTCGCGTCGTGGGCGGCCGGGCACAGGCTGCAGCAAGGCTCGGCGGTGAACGTCGGAGCCTGCTGCGCGTCGGCGCGGGCGCCTGTGCTGGCGGCCAGAATGCCGGCGGTCAACGCGGACAGGCTGAGTAATTTGATCAAGTGTGGGTGCATAAAATTATCCTCAGTCCTGCAGTTCGGTCTGGCGTTCGACAGGGTCGATCAGCACGGCTTTTTGCTGGCGTACCAACAGATCGAGAATTTCATCCTGGCGCTCGCCAAGGATCCCGCTGAAGCTGATGCCGCTGGATTTGGTCGGGGCCAGCATCGAAACCCGGTACAGCTCGACGCTCAATGGCGAGTCGATCGACAGCGGGCCGCTGCGGTTGCCGGCCAGTTCGCCGCCGACCACGATCAGCGAGACCTGGGCGTCGAACGGGTCGAGCTTGATGTCGCGGTCGGTGTCGGTCAGGTCCTTGATGTGGCCGTAGACGCCGGTCAAACCGTTGGCCATCGACAGGTTTTCGTAGAGGCGGATGTTCACGCTGTTACGAATGCGAATGCCGTGGCGCTGGTTACTGATGACCTTGTTGCCCCACAGCAGGTTGTCGGCGCTCTCGTAGAGGGTGATGCCGTCGGTGTGGTTCTTGTAGATCTCGTTGTAGGCGACGATGTTGTTGACGCTGTTACGGTCGATCACCAGGCCCGAGAGTTTGTTGTCGTAGCTGCGGTTGTTGAAGATGAAGCTGTCGTTCACTTCCCGGGAAATGATGATCCCGTGCTTCTTCTTGGTCCCGTGCACCGTGTTGTCGGCGATGATCAACCCGTGCGAGCGGTCGTGCGGGTCGATGCCGTAGACGATGTTGTCTTTGTAGGTATTGCCCTTGACCACAAAGTCGCGTGTCTCATAGCAATAGAAGCCGTACCACATGTCCGAGAACTCGGAGCCGACGATCCAGCCGGTCGGCTCGGGACGCTTGAGGACCTTGGCCATGTTCGGCGTGTACTGGGAAATACTCACGCCGTACGACTTACTGTTGGCGTAGCCGAAACTGGCCATTTTGCTGTTGACGATGTAGGTCTGAGTGCCGCCCCAGGCCAGCAGGAACGGGCGGAACTCCTTCGCCGAGCGGAAGGTCGCTGGGCCGTTGTCCTTCTCGCGCCAGCCAGTGACCTTGGTATCGCGCACGAACAACTGGCCGTCGTTGACCAGGAACGACCCGGCCTCTTGCGACAGGCGCAGTTCCTGGGTCTGCTGGTCGATTTCAAGGATGCCTTTGTTGCCAACCACGATCGGCAACTTCGCCAGGTAAACCCCCGGCGCGGTTTCGCTGAAGTACTGCTTGGGGACTTTCTTCGCCAGGTCCTTGAGGTTGAGGTAACCGTCGTCGACGAAGATCGCCTGCGGGATGCCGTGCTGACGCACCACCCATTCAGCCATCTTGTTGTCGCCGCCGATAAAGTCCTTCAGGGCGTTTTCCTGCATCATCCGGCGCACGCTGACCTTGGCCGGTTTGCTGCGCACGATTTTCGCGGCGGCGGCTTCGGCGGTGTAGCCGGACAGGTCGGGCAGCTTCGGCGCGTCCAGGTGCAGCGAGTCGGTTGGCGCACTGGTCACGGTGTAGGTCTTGGCTTGCTGTAATTCCTTGGCCACCACCGGCGCTTTGCCCGTTGGCTCGCCAGCGGCAAACGCCACCGAACTGGCCAGCAGCAGGGCCACGGTCAGTAGACTGGCCGGGCTGTTTATCCGTTGATTGTGCATCGGGGGCACTCCCTTCGCGGCTCGCATCAGAAGCGCCAGATCACGTCGACAAAGGCGCGGTGCATGTACGAGTCGACTTCTTTGCCGTAGGCGTCGCCGGGCTTGAACACACCGCCACGAAACCGCACCAGGGCCGAAGGCTCGTCGATCGACTGGCTCAACGCCGCCGGCAACAGGCCTTGCTTGAAGTATTTGGTGACCACCAGGTCCATCTCTTGGCCAAGGTCTTTGTTGCCGTCTTCCAGCGGCAGCGAAGAGCTCGAGAGCAGGGCGCCGGTGGCGTCGTCGTAGTTGTTTTCCACGGCGTTGATGCCGTTGCTGCCGACCGGCTTGTTGCCGTCGACGCGCCAGAATTTGTGATAGATCAGGCTGGCGTCGTATTCGTCGTTGAGCATCCATGAACCGAACAGGGTGGCGGTCTGCATGTTGTTCATTTCGCCGCGGAAGGCCTCGCCGAAACGGTGCACCCGCGAGCGGGTCCCGGTGTAGTTCGAGCGGTTGCTTTCCAGGCCATTCTGTTCGTAATCGCCGCTGGCGCGGGCATAGGCCGCGCCGACTTGCCACTGCGGATCGAGGCGCAGGCGCACGCCGATGTCGGTGGCCCAGCCGTTGACGTCTTCGCCACGCTTGGCTTGTGCCGGGCGGGTGCCGTCGGCGTTCAGGGCGTTGACCGTGTCGCGGTCGCCGCTCATGCCGGTGATGCTGCCCCAGTAATTGACGGTGTTGGTGTTGCGGTAGTTGTAGGCGTCGCTGTCGGCGGTGAGGCCGAGCCAGCTGATGTCGCCGTTCTGTTTTTTATCCAGCGAATCGCCGGCCACGCCCGGTTCCGGGTAGTCGAGCTTGCCGTCGTCGTGGGTGTGGTGCCCGCGAATCCCGACCCAGTTGCCCGGCGTCCACTGATATGCAGCGTCGGCGTAGACGTGCAGGCGATCTTTGTCTTTCGGCGCCAGTTCCTTGAGGTCGGTGCGGTACTCGCTGAAGCGTTCGGCAACACCGGCATTGGCCCGCAGCAGAGTCGTGTCGAAGGTCCAGTTCAGCGCTTCGATGTTGGTGTCGCGCCATTGCCCGTCGTCGTTGCGCAGGCGCTGGCGACCGAGCTTGAGAATCTCGCCGGGGTAGGGCGTGAGGCCGCTGTAGCCGACCCAGAATTCACGCATGGCCAGGTAGTTTTTCTTGGTCTTGCGATCACCGTTGTCGGTGGTCTGGGTGCCTTCGTTGTCGGACTGCTGCAGGGTGTCGGTTTCGATGATGTCGGTGGACGTCACGGCCTGGCCCATGGCGTAGGCGCTCCACGCGCCGCTTTCGCCATAGACCCACGGGCGCAGGTCAAGGCCCACGCCGTTGACGTCGCCGCCACTGAGGGTGCCGAGGTCACGGTCGTCTTCGGACTGGCCGGTGATCTTCACTTCCAGGCCGAAGTTCTTGTCTTCGGTGAGCGCCGCGAGGGTCGGGCACGACCACAGCAGGGCGAAGGTGAGGCCAATACCGGCCTTCACAAAGGGATTCAACTTCATAGGGCTTCCTCGCCGTCTTCTTCTTGCAGAGCGTGCAGTTCCAGCGTGTTCTGGCTCAAGGCACCACGGGCGGCCTGTTCTTGTTTCAACAGGCGTTGGGCCTCGGCGAGCTGGGCAGGCGGCAGTTGCGCTTCGAGTGTTTGCGCCAGTTCAGTGGCTTGCGGCGTGTTTTGCGCCTTGGCCAATTGGCTGAACACGTAAGCGTTGAGCGGGTCGGGCTTGGTACCCTTGCCTTGGGAAAACAACTGGGCGATGGCGAAGTCGGCGCTGTTCTGGCCGTTACGCGCCGCGGTCAGCAAATGGTCCAGGGCTTTCTGCGGGTAGACCTGGCCGAGGTAACCACGGCGGTAGATTTGCCCGAGGTAGTAATCAGCGGCAACTTCCTTGCCCACGGCTTTCTGGAAATGCGCTTCGGCAGCCTTGGCGTCGGCCGGTACCCATTTGCCTTCGTAGTACAGCTTGCCGAGCAACAGTTCGGCGCGCGGCTGGTCGGCGGCGCGACCGTTGTCCAGGTAGCCCATCATCTTGTCGACGTCGCCCAGTTCGGGGAAGTCGTACAGCAATTGCGCGAGGCTGACCCAGGACGCCGGGTAGCCGGGGGCGATGTCTTCGAGCAGCGCTTGCGCGGTTTTTTCGTCAGGGGTGCCGAGGGTCGAATCGCCGAGCACGCGAGCAACGCTGTCGACCCGTTGCGCCGACACAGTGCCGCGAGTGTGGGCGGCCTGCATCTGCTTGATCAGCTCGGCCTGTTGCTCGGGTTGGGCTTTTTTCTGGTAGACCGTGGCCAGTTCGACGTAGCAGATATCGGTGTTATTGAGCGCCGCTTTGCAGATGCGCTCGACGTCATCCAGGTGCTGATCGTAAGTGCCTTGGGTGCGATAGAGCAGCACCTGCGCCAGCCCCGCTTCCGGGTAACCGGCGGTGCGCCACTTATCGATCTGCTGCTGCGCGTTGACCTCAGGGAAACTGTGCGGGTATTGCAGGTACAGCATCGCCAGTGGGATCAAGGTGTTGCCTTCACCGTTGGCAAAAGCTTTTTTCAACAGGCCTTCGGCTTCGTGCTGCTCGGCTTCGGTGGCGCCAGGCTTGGCCACCAGCAAGCGGCCCAAGCGGGCCTGCGCCCGTGGCGAGACATCGGCGGCGGCGCGGTAAGTGGCCTCGGCCTGCTTGATCTGCGCCGGGTCGCGGCTGTCGACCTGAATATCCGCCAGGCCCACTTGCGCTTCGCTATAGCCGAGGTCGGCGAGCTGTTTGTAATTCTGCTGCGCGGTCACGGTATCGCCGCGCTTCAGGGCTTCGTTGGCCAGACGCTGGTCGGGCAGGCCGACGCAGCCGCTGAGGCTGACCGCCAGGGCTACGGCACACAGTGGGCTCATGCGGGAGCGAGCCTGCTCGCGAATGCCGCTCTGCGGTGCATCAGACAGACCGCGTTGCCCCGATCGCTGGCAAGCCAGCTCCCACAGGGATTGTGGTGTTTTCAGGAGACTGATAGTCACAGGCATGTCCTCCGCTTAGAGACCGGCGGCCATGGCTTTGTCGATCAGCCAGTTGAAGTTCGGGCCGCGATCGCTGTTGACTTCCACCGGGCGGCCGGCGAAGGCGCTGTCCAGGGGTTCGTCGGGCTGGATCTGCACGCGGATGTCGGAGGACAGGTCGGCACTTTTCAGGCTGGTGCTGCTGACGATTTTGCCGGTGCGGGTCTGGTCTTCGCCGGCGATCTGGAAGGTCACCGGGGCGCCTGGGCGCACGTCGCCGAACTGGCGATAGGAGAAGCGTGCTTCGACGCTGGCCTGGGTGTTGCGCGGTACCAGTTGGAAGATTACGTCACCCTTGCTGGCGTATTGGCCGTTGGCCACCAGTTGCTGGGCCACGGTGCAATCGCACGGCGAGGTGAGGGTGCCGGTCATTTGTTTGCCGAACAGTTCTTCCACCTTGGCGGGCTGCAACTGGTCTTCGTCGAGGTGCCCCTTGAGCACGTCGAGCATGCTGGTGCTGAAGGTCGCCAGTGGCGCGCCTTTGGCGGCAATGCCGTCGTCTTTGACCAGGCTCTGCACGGTGCCATCGCGGGGCATGGTGATGTTCATGCCGGGCACGCTGACCAGCCCGGCCTGGGCGTGGCTGACGAAGTACATGCCGTACACCGATTTGAAGATGAAACCGAACGCGGCCAGGCCCACCAGGAAAATCGCCAGGCTGAAGGTCACCGCCCGCAGACGACCGAACGGGGTCATGCCGTGGCCGCCGTCCTTGACCTTGCGCGCCTTGGTGAAGTTATCGCGCTGCAGGGTCGCCAGCACCTCGCCCATGGTGACGATGTCACCGGCCAGGTGCGAGGTGATCAGGTGACGCAGGGTCGAGATGTCTTGCGGTTCGAGGTTCTGGAACTGGCAACCGACGCGGCCGGTCTGGCGATCGTAGGAACGCACCATCAGTTCCACGTCCATCGCCAGGCCCAGGTTGTCGATGACGAACTGCAAACGCGCCTTGTGCACATCGCCGGTTTTCAGCGGCAGTTGCCCGGCATTGAACGCCAGACCGCCGGCGGACAGGTCGATGACCCTAGCTTCCACCGGGGTCCGGTCGGGGCCGAAGAAGCGCAGCTTGGCCGGAATTTTTACTCGGGCGTGCTGGCGCTGGGCTTCAGATTCATGCACTACGTTGGCGTTGACGGCGGTATTCATAGAGGCGATTCCTGGTTAATTCAATAAGGGGGCGGTCAGACCATCATCAGCAGCACGGCGACGAAAATGCTGCCGGCGGAGAAGGTCATGGTCCGAGACGACCAGGTGTTGAACCAACGTTGAAAGCTGGCGAGATCACGGGTCAGTTTGGTGTCCTGGCGGGTCCAGGACTGTTGGTCGAGGCGGAAGAACACGTAGATCTTCACCAGCGCGCCGACGATCTGGTTGTAATAGAGAATGGCCGGGTAGGCCGGGCCGATGCGGTGCCCCGAGCACGACAGCAGCAGGGTCAGGATCAGGCGAGTGATGCCGATCCACAGCAGGTACACGAGGATGAACGCGGTGCCGTACTTGAAGCTGGCGATGATCGCCACGGTCAGGCCCAGCAGCGAGGTCCACATCGACACGCGCTGATCGAACAGCACCACCGAGGTGAACGCGCCGAGTCGCTTGACCCCCAGGCCCAGGGCCCGGGAATTCTGCCGCAGGTTGTTGCCGTACCAGCGGAACATCAACTTGCGGCTGGCCTTGATGAAGCTCTTTTCCGGCGGGTGCTCGACGGTGTGGATCGCCGCGTCAGGCACGTAGAACGTGTCGTAGCCCAGGCGCATCAGGCTGAACCAGCTCGACTTGTCGTCACCGGTGAGGAACTTGAAGCGGCCCAGGCGCCAGTGTTGCAGCGAGTCGCTTTCGACGTCGGCGATGAAGTCCGGATTTGTCACCACGCTGGCGCGGAACACCGACATACGCCCGGTCATGGTCAGCACGCGCTTGGACAAAGCCATCGAGCACATGTTGATGTGGCGCTGGGCGAAACGCAGCTTGTGCCATTCGCTCATGATGTAGCCGCCGCGCACTTCGCAGAACTCGTTGGTGGTCAGGCCACCGACGTTGCCGAACAACTGGAACCACGGCACGGTCTTGAGCACCACGCCCTCGGCCAGCACGGTGTCGCCGTCGATCACGGCCACCACGGCGCGGTCGTCCGGCAGGTGTCGGGAGATGGCGCGGAAACCATAGGCCAGGCCATCGCGCTTGCCGGTGCCGGGAATGCGCACGAAGTCGAGCTTGACGCGGTCCGGCGGATTCATCCGCGCCCACAGGCTTTTCACCAGCAGTTCATCGGACATTTCGACGATCGAGCAGACCACGGTGGTCGGCAGTTCGCAGTCGATGGCTTCGCGGATCACCGAGCTGTAGACCTGCGCTGTAGTCAGGGCGTCGATGCGGAAACTGGTGACCATCAGAAACACGTGGGACGGGTCTGCGGCTTTGCCCAGCTTGCGCACTTTGCGCCGCAGGTGCGGGTAGACCACGTACAGGAAAATCATGCCGCGCACAAAGTGCGTGGCGCCCATCGAGTATCGCCAGATACCGATGAAGCCAATCAGGAAGATGAAGTCCTTGGACTCGGCGTCGAAGGTCGACGTCGGCAACACCATGGCGATGCCCATCAATAAACTTAAGTAAAACAGCCAACCGGCGGCCTGGAGTAGGCCGTGCTTTAGCCTGTGCATAATCTGCATCCGTCTCGATCTCGGGCGAGCCTGTGGGGTGGCCCGATGGGGTTAAGGCAGGCGAAAGACCGGCCGGGGTTCACGCCCCCGGCCGGGTCACTGACTTACCAGCAGATGCCTTCGGTCCGGCCACTCACGCTGGTGGCTTTGGACATGAAGCCGACCAGGTCGACCACTTGCTTGCCGTGCGGCGCGGTTTCGGCCAGGGCGCGGAACTTCTCGTCACGGTTGCCGAGGATGATCACGTCGGAGTTGTCGATCACCGAGTCGAAGTCCGAGTTGAGCAAGGACGAGACGTGGGGGATTTTCGACTCGATGTAATCCTTGTTCGCACCGTGCACGCGGGCGTATTCAACGTTGCTGTCGTAGATGCTCAGGTCGTAGCCCTTGCCGATCAGCATTTCCGCCAGTTCCACCAGCGGGCTTTCGCGCAGGTCATCGGTACCGGCCTTGAAGCTCAGGCCGAGCAGGGCGACTTTGCGTTTTTCATGGCTGGAGACGATGTCGAAAGCGTTCTGCACTTGCGACTCGTTGCTGCGCATCAGCGAGTTGAGCAGCGGGGCCTCGACGTCCAGGGAGCCGGCGCGGAAGGTCAGGGCGCGGACGTCCTTGGGCAGGCACGAGCCGCCGAAGGCAAAACCGGGGCGCATGTAGTACTGCGACAGGTTCAGGGTTTTGTCCTGGCAGACCACTTCCATCACTTCGCGACCGTCAACGCCGACGGCTTTGGCGATGTTGCCGATCTCATTGGCGAAGGTCACTTTAGTGGCGTGCCAGACGTTGCAGGTGTACTTGATCATCTCGGCGACGGCGATGTCCTTGCGGATAATCGGCGCGTCGAGTTCTTCGTACAGCGATTGCAGAACATCGCCCGAGGCTTTGTCGAATTCGCCGATGACGGTCATCGGCGGCTGATCGTAGTCGGCGATCGCGGTGCTTTCACGCAAGAACTCAGGGTTGACCGCAACGCCGAAGTCGACGCCGGCCTTCTTGCCGGAGCAGTCTTCGAGAATCGGGATCACCACATTGGCCACGGTGCCCGGCAACACGGTGCTGCGCACCACGATGGTGTGGCGGGTGGTCTTGTCACGCAGAACGAAACCAATTTCGCGGCACACCGCTTCGATGTAGTTCAGCTCCAGGTCGCCGTTCTTCTTGCTCGGCGTGCCGACGCAGATCATCGACAAGTCAGTGTCGCGAATTGCTTCGGCGAAGTTGGTAGTACCGCGCAGACGACCGGTCTGAATACCTTGCGCTAACAGCTCGCCCAGGCCCGGTTCAACGATCGGCGACTTGCCGGCGTTAATCATGTCGATCTTGTCTTTGGCGACATCTACGCCAACGACTTCATGGCCCCGTGCAGACAGGCAGCCGGCACATACTGCACCGACGTAACCCAAACCAAATATGCTGATGCGCATCGCAATTACCTCTATGTTAATCAAGCCATTACATGGCTGGAGTTAATGGTGTTCATCGGTCAAATACACTCGCTAGTGTGCCGGGCAGGCGCCACAGTGCCGGGTGTTGGCATGTAAGTTCCGAGTGTCTAAATAAATGCACTCAAGCTGTGCGAAACTTGGCCTAGTTGTAATGACCTGCCCTTTATTGCAGCCAATCCCCGTTGGCGGAGATGTATGTGCAAGGGTGAAGCGCGCTTGATCTCGGCTTAAAGCCAGCAGAATCAAGCGGTTGGGTGCTCAGGTGAGCACGGTTATAGGGGCGCAGCCTTGGCCTTGAGGAATTTGTCGTGGGACACTTTGTCCCGTCCTGGATGCTTCTCCAAGTTAAGTGACGGATATAGCCAAGTTAGTGTGACAACTTGGTTACTTGCTCTCACCACTCCGTAAGTTATCTCGTACATTCTCTGTGAGAATCGTTACCGGTGGTATGAGCGACGCATTTGGACGAAGTTCCTGTCCGCCTATCGTGATTTCTGAAATTTCCTGAAATATTGGCAAAGATGGCACTGCTTTCATTTTGATAGCACTTTTGATTTGGCCCTTTATATATAAGGTCGAAATCGGCTGAGATATTTTTGTGCCACTACCGATAAAAATTTTTGGTGCCACTATTAAAAAAAGTCAGGGTTGTCGAGTGAAATTAATGTTAGGCATCTGGGTGGTGATTTATTGGCGCCAAAAACATGGCGATCGAGGCGGGGGTTGAGGCGGGGATAACTGCACGATTGGCACCGCAGTCTGCGGACTGCGGTGCGCCAATCAGGTGCATTATTCTGGCGCGTGGTCGCGCAGAAAAATCAGGTGGTCGGGTTTCGATTGTTCGGCGCTGTAGCGATAGCCTTGCACATCAAATTGCTTGAGTGAGGCCGGGTCATTGATGCGTTCTTCAATGACAAAGCGGCTCATCATGCCCCGGGCTTTCTTGGCGTAGAAACTGATGATCTTGTACTGGCCGTTTTTCAAGTCCTTGAAGTCAGTGTTGATGATGCGAGCCTTCAGGGCGTTGCGCTTGACCGCCGAGAAATACTCGTTGGACGCCAGGTTCAACAGCACATCATCACCTTGCTCGGCCAGGGCTTCGTTCAGCCACTCGCTGATACGCTCGCCCCAGAACGCATAAAGGTCCTTACCCCGAGCGTTGGCCAGTTTGGTGCCCATCTCCAGGCGATAGGGCTGCATCAGGTCAAGTGGCCTCAACAAGCCGTACAGACCGGACAACATGCGCAGGTGCCGCTGCGCGTAATCGAAGTCGGCTTCGCTGAAAGTGTTGGCGTCGAGCCCGGTGTACACGTCGCCCTTGAAGGCCAGCAATGCCTGTTTGGCGTTGTCGGGGGTGAAAGCCGGGGTCCAACTGCCGAACCGCGCGGCGTTCAGGCCGCCGATCTTGTCGGAGACGTGCATCAGCTCGCTGATCTGCGCGGGCGAGAACTCGCGCAATTGCTGGATCAACTCTTGGGAATGATCGAGGTACTGCGGCTGGGTAAAGCGCTGGGTCGCCGGCGGCGTTTCGTAATCAAGGGTCTTGGCGGGGGAAATCACCATCAGCATGAAGTCGTCTCCTGTAATCGTGGCGCGATTCTAGGGGGTTGGCGGGTTTGACTCCAGCTATCAAGGTTATAGGTGATCGGTGGCGGCTCGGATCATCGGCCGCGGATCGGCTATAGTGCCGCGCGGGTTTTGTTCTGGAGACATCCCATTGCGCATCGCTCTTCTATTATCGGCCTGGCTGCTCAGTGCGGCGGCGTTCGCTGCGCCGAACGACATCGCCACGATTGATCGCAGTACCTGGCCGGAAAAACTCGACACGCCGACCCTGTTCGACGTCGCGTCGCGGGCGGAAATCCTCATGTTCGCCAGCGTCCTGCGGGCCAGCGAAGCGCTGGACGAACCCATGCTCAAACAGCACCTGGGTTTGCGTGTAGTGAACATGGACGCGATCAACGGTTTACGTCAGCGGATGTGGCAGCAGTTGCTCGCCAGCTACAACTTCGCCCAGCAGAGTTGCGATCAGGACGCCTCGTTCTGTTTCCTGGTCGAAGACATGGCCACTTTGCGCGAGCAGGCCGAGAAGTTTCGCCTTAGCGATGAGTCTTTCTATATCAAGTGGGCCGAACCGAGCCGGGTGTTTCACAGCCTGTATCTGGACGAGCAATTGCGCAAAGCCGCGTTGTGGCCGACCACCAGCAGCGAAATCGATCGTTTCGGCGACTTTGAGCGCAACGGCGACGGCATGCACGATCGGCTGTTTCTGCTGACGTTCGACAGCGCCGCCAACGCGCAACCGGACAACACGCCGTGGCTGGCCGATTACCTGCGCAAAGCCAACATGAGCGGCACGTTTTTCGTGTTGGGCAAGGACATCCAGGCGCGCCTCAGCGATGCGCCGGTGGCCAGTCTGCAAGCGACTTACTCGCAGCAATGCGTAGGTGTGCAGGGTTGGGAGTATCGTTCACACAGCCATTGGCAGGATTGGCAGGATTCGGTGCGCCGCAGTGCCGACCTGGTGAAGAACAAACTGCCGGAGAATTTCGTCCCGCTGTTCCGCCCGCCCCAAGGCCAGCGCCGGTCTGATGGTGCGAGCTTCTTCAATAGCCAGGGCTTGCAAGTGGCGTTGTGGGACATCGATCCGCAGGACGGCGCCGGCAAACTGCGGGGCGAGCAGAGTGCGCAGCGGACCCTGACCCTGATGCTGCTATGGCGCCACGGGGTGATCAATTTCAACAGTAAGCAGGATGCGGTGAAAGTCGCCATGCCGTGGTTGATCACGCAAACGGCGCAAAGCGGAATCGGCTGGGAAGATTGTCAGGAAGCGTTTCGCTGAGAAAACCGCGAAAGCCCGTAAACATTGGGCGCGGGGCGATTTTTAGGAAGATTTCGATGCAGGCGGACTTCCGACTTTAACGGCACATTGCCTGCAGGCCAAGGGCTATTCGTCACTCTGAAAAATAAACTTCAAAAAAGCGTCAAAGGGCTTTTTCCTGTCACAGCTTTTGGAGTATTACGAAGACAGACCGCCGAAACCTGCAACACAGGTGGCGTCTTCCAAGACTCCCCCTGGTTGCAGTTCACTTGAGTCGTTGCAGGTGAATTTGGTGGCTACATCGAGGCGCAGCACTGTCACGGTATTGCGTCGACTGGCCCCCACATAAGGTGACCGAGTATGGATGACCACGGACGTAGCCTTTCCTCCAACCAGCCAATCCTTTATGTACTCGATACCAATGTTCTGATTCACGATCCAAACGCGCTGCTCAACTTCGAAGAACATCACGTCGCCATCCCGATGACCGTGCTGGAAGAGCTGGACAAGCTCAAGAGCGGCCATCACAGCGTCGCTGCGGAATGTCGCCAGGCGATTCGCCTGATCGACAAAACCCTGGGCGATGCCTCTCCAGAGGACGTCGAGCTGGGCGTGCCGATCCAGCGCGGCAAAAGCGGGCCCAAGGGTTTGCTGTCAATTCTGATGAGCAAGCGTGCCGAGCCGAACATCATTTTGCCGGAGCACCTGAACGACAACATCATCATCAATCAGTTAATTGACCTGCATGCGCGGGACAAAGACCTGCGCCTGGTGCTGGTGACCAAAGACATCAACATGCGCCTCAAGGCCCGTGCTTGCGGCATTGCTTCCGAGGACTACAGCACCGACCAGTTGGTTGACGACGTGTCGCTGCTGCCCAACGGCTACCACACCATGACCGGCTCATTCTGGGACCGCGTGAGCAAGGTCGAAACCCGCCAGGACCACGGTCGCACCTGGCACCAAGTGCAACTGATCGACAACCTGCCGGCGGTGCACATCAACGAATTCATCATCGACGAACAGGGTTTCGTGGGCTGGATCAAGGAAATCCAGGTCGACAAGCTGCTGATTCTCGATCTGCATCAGGAGCCTCTGTTGCACCAGGAAGCCTGGGGCCTGAAACCGCGTGACATCTACCAGAGCCTGGCGCTGTACGCCTTGCTCGACCCGGACATCCACCTGGTCAACCTGTCCGGCGCCGCCGGCTCCGGTAAAACCATCCTGGCCCTGGCCGCTGCCATCGAGCAGACCATGGTCAGCAAACGTTACCGCCGCATCATCGCCACCCGCAGCGTGCAGGGTCTGGACCAGGAAATCGGCTTCCTGCCCGGCACCGAGGCGGAAAAAATGGAGCCTTGGCTGGGCGCTATCACCGACAACCTCGAAGCCTTGCACATGGATGACGAAAACACCCATGGCAGCGTCGATTACATCCTCAGCAAAGTGCCGTTGCAGTTCAAATCCCTCAACTACATTCGAGGTCGCAGCTTCCAGCAAAGCCTGATCCTGATCGATGAATGCCAGAACCTCACGCCGCACCAGATGAAAACCATCATCACCCGTGCCGGCGCCGGTTCCAAAGTGGTGTGCCTGGGCAACCTGGCGCAGATCGACACCCCTTACCTGTCCGCGACCAGCTCCGGGCTGACCTACCTGACCGAACGCTTCAAAGATTTCCCCAACGGGGTGCACATCACCCTGCAAGGGGTGCCACGCTCGATCCTGGCTGAATACGCCGAATCGCATTTGTAACCTTCCACCGGAACCGGGCGGCCCGCAAAGCTGCCCGGTTTTTTGTGGCCTCTACTTATGCAAAGTGTGGTTGTGCGCCGGATGGAGAATCCAACTCGCCGAACTTTGACTCGCAGGTTTACAATCGCCGCTCCTGATCAGGAGTAATCCCGTGCTGACTCATCTCGATTCCCAAGGTCGCGCCAACATGGTCGACGTCACCGAAAAAGCCGTGACGTTCCGCGAGGCCACCGCTGAGGCGTGCGTGCGCATGCTGCCCGCCACCCTGCAAATGATTGTCAGCGGCGGCCACCCCAAGGGCGATGTGTTCGCCGTGGCGCGGATTGCCGGCATCCAGGCAGCGAAGAAAACCAGTGACCTGATACCGCTGTGCCATCCGCTGATGCTGACCGGGGTCAAGGTCGAGCTCAGCGCCGAGGGCGATGACGCGGTGCGCATCACCGCGCGCTGCAAACTGTCCGGCCAGACCGGCGTGGAAATGGAAGCCCTGACCGCCGCTAGCGTCGCCGCGTTGACGATCTACGACATGTGCAAGGCCGTGGACCGTGGCATGGTCATCGAAAACGTGCGCTTGCTGGAGAAACTCGGCGGCAAGAGCGGACACTTTCAGGCAGACGCACAATGAACATCAACGTGAAGTTTTTCGCCCGTTATCGGGAAGCCATTGGCCAGGACTCGACTCGCATCGAAGGCGAGTTCGCCACGGTCGACGATGTGCGCAGGGACCTTATCCAGCGCGAAGGCTACGACGTGTTGCGCGAGCAAAACCTGATGTGTGCGCGTAACGAAGACCTCTGCCAGCTCGACGAACCCTTGGCGGACGACGACGAAGTGGCGTTCTTTCCGACCGTGACCGGAGGCTGACCATGGCGATTCGGGTGCAGGCCACGGCGTTCGATCCGGGCGCTGAAGTCAATGCAATGCATGCGGCCAATGTCGGCGTCGGTGCGGTGGTGAGTTTTGTCGGGTACGTGCGCGACTTCAATGACGGGCTCGATGTGGCCGGCATGTTCCTGGAGCACTATCCAGGCATGACCGAAAAAGCCTTGGCTAAAATTGCGGTCGAGGCCGAGCAGCGCTGGCCGTTGCTCAAGCTTGAAGTGCTGCACCGCATCGGCGCCTTGGAGCCCGGTGAGCCGATCGTCTTCGTCGGTGCCGCCAGTGCCCATCGCCAGGCCGCGTTCGATGCCTGCGCCTTCGTCATGGACTACCTGAAAACCCGCGCGCCGTTCTGGAAGAAAGAAAACACCAGCGACGGCCCTCGTTGGGTGGAAGGTCGCGATAGCGATCACGCGGCGGCGGATCGCTGGAACCGGTAGTTCCTCTCGGCGTCACCTCAACATTCGAAAAACCGAGCATTGGCTGCCGACCGGCGGCCAGTTCGAATTTTCGTGTCTGATTGACGATAAATACATAAAAGTCCAGTATGGAAATATAAGTACAAAAAAATGTGACTCCGTTTCAGCTCCCTTGCCTAAACCAACAACAACAGCGAGAGCATAAACATGAAACAACTGCCCCTCTTGACCGGCCTGGCGTTGTGCCTGACGGCCAGCAGCGTATTTGCCGCCGAGAAAACCTTGCGCATCGGCATCGAAGCGGCTTACCCACCATTCGCCTCCAAGACTGATAAAGGCGAGATCGTCGGTTTCGATTACGACATCGGCAATGCGTTGTGCGCGTATATCAAGGCCAAATGCGTGTGGATCGAAGGCGAATTCGACGGCCTGATTCCTTCACTGAAAGTGAAGAAAATCGACATGGCGCTGTCGTCCATGACCATCAACGAAGATCGCAAGAAATCAGTGGATTTCACCCGCAAGTATTACTTCACCTCCTCGCGACTGGTGATGAGAGAAGGCGCGGTGGTCGATGACCAATACGCCAGTCTGAAAGGCAAATCCGTGGGTGTGCAACGCGCAACCACCACTGACCGTTACGCCACCGAGGTGCTCGAGCCCAAGGGTGTAAGCGTCAAGCGGTATAGCAATAATGAAGAGATCTACATGGACCTGGCGGCTGGTCGCCTGGATGCGATGTTTGCCGACACCATTCCTCTGAAGGATTTCCTGAGCATGCCGCGAGGCAAGGGCTATGCGTTTGTCGGGCCTGAACTCAAGGACCCGAAATACGTGGGCGAAGGCTCGGGAATTGCGGTGCGCAAGGGCAATACCGAACTGGTCAACCAACTGAACGCCGCCATCGACGGGATTCGCGCGAGCGGGGAGTATCAGCAGATTTCCGAGAAGTATTTCAAGACAGATATCTATGACTGATTGATCGTTGCGCCAGCAGGCCAGGCTCCCTTCATTGATCGCGTGTCAGTGGGGAGCCAGCCTGCCAACAGATTTCAGGCCTGCTCTTTCAATTCCTTCAAATGCTTGTACACCGTCGCGCGACCCATGTTCAGCACATTGGCCACATAGTTGGAGGCGCTTTTGCCTTTGAAGGCGCCCTCGGCATGCAACGCCAGCACCAGTTCGCGCTTGTGGTCGCGGGTCAGTACGTTGAGGCTCAACTGCCGTTCCCGCAGCCATCCATGGAGGAAGGTGTTGATACGCTCCTGCCAGTCATCGCGGAATAACGATTCGGGCTGGGCGATCAGTTTGCTCGGTGACAGAAACAGGTCCAGCGCCGCCTTGGCGTTTTCGAACAGCGAGATGTTCAGGTTGATGCACAGGACCGCCATTGGCCGGCCGTCGCTGTCGCTCAGGACGCTGCTGACACTGCGAATCTTCTGCCCGTCCCAATTGAGCTTTTCGTAGGGGCCAATGTTTCGTTCGTTGACCTCCTCGCTGAGCATGTCATCCAGCGCCGAGTCGCCGCCGATTTCCCGTTTGGACAGGTTGTTGGCGATGTAGTCGATCTTCTGCGTAAGCAAGTCATGCAGCACCACTTCCGCGTGGGGGAAGAACAGCGTCGCGATGGCGTCGGCGATCGCCCGGAAGTTGTCCATGGGTGACAACTCCAAGGTCGGCGGGGTTTGGGGAACGGTCATTACAGAGTGCTCCAGGCAGCGTCAGCGCCTTGTTAAACGAGGCGCTGGAAGTGTGCCGTAATCGACGCGCAGCGTCACCTTGCCAGGCGCGCGGGCGACAGGCTGGCGGCGCTCAGGCCAAACAGCTGTAAGCTTGGTGGCAGAGGCTCGCCACGCACCAGTGCCGCGCTGGCCTGGCCCATCGCCGGTGAGGTCTGGATGCCATATCCGCCCTGGGCCGCGACCCAGAACAACCCCGGCACGTGTGGATCGAAACCGCTGACCAGATCGCCATCCTGGACAAAACTGCGCAGCCCGGCCCAAGTCCGAGTGGGGCGGCGGATGATGAGGGTGGTGGCTTCTTCGATCTGGTAGATGCCCATGGCGATGTCCAGTTCTTCCGGTTGCACATCATGAGGATCGACCGGGTCCGCATTTGCCGGTGAACCGAGGAACATGCCCGCGTCGGGTTTCATGTAGAACGATTCGTCGAGGCTGACCAGCATGGGCCAGTGATGAATGTCCACGCCTTCGGGCCCGGCAAAGATAAACGCCGCGCGCCGTTTCGGTTGCAGGCCCAGAGGCTTGGCGCCGCCCAGTGCCCCGATGCGGTCGGCCCAGGCGCCAGCGGCGTTGATCACGATCGGCGCAGTGAAGGTCTGGCCGGGAGTGTCCACCCGCCATTGACCGTTGTCCTCACGCTGTAGGCCAGTGACTTCGCAATCCGTGTGCACGCTGCCCTGATGACGACGAATCCCCCTCAGATAACCCTGATGCAACGCATCGGTATCGATGTCGCTGGCGGTGGGGTCGTAGATCGCGCCGTGAACCCTTTCGCGGCGCAGGACCGGCACACGCGCGCAGGCTTCATCGGCACTAAGCCATTGCATCTGCGGCACGGTCGCTTTCGCGCTGAGGTATTGCTGATTCAACTCGGTGGGGTTGCCGGTGAAATCCACGGTCATCTCGCCGCGCGGCATCAGCAGCGGATGCTCGCAGAACCCGTCGGGCGGCGTATCGAAAAATTCCCGACTGGCTTGGGTCAGGGCGCGCACTTGTGCCGTGCCATAAGCAGCGGTGTACAAAGCCGCCGAACGTCCGGTGGAGTGATAGCCCGGGTGACTTTCACGTTCGAGGACGATCACCCGGGCACGTTGCGACAGCCAGTAGCCTGTAGAAGCCCCCGCGATGCCGCCGCCGATGATGATGAAATCTGCCTGAATCATGAGGGGTCTCCTGGAGAGCGCCCATGTCACATGACTGTGTTAGCGGGAGGGCGGGCGCTGCGTCGGCTTGGGATTAAACTTATTTGTCCATTATGGACTTTTGGTTTTGTTGAGCAACCGATAGACGAAAAAAAAGCGCAGTCCGTTTCCGGCTGCGCTTTTTTTTGCGGCTATGGCCTCAGGTGCGCTTGCGTTCGACCGGGCGCAACAGATGCATCGGCGGGGTCTCGCAGCTGATCTTGCGGCCCAGCAAGGCTTCGATGGACGGCAACTGATAAGAGTCGTCTTCACCGGCGAAGCTGATGGACACGCCATCGGCCCCGGCACGCCCGGTACGGCCGATGCGGTGCACGTAGTCGTCGGGCATTTCCGGCAGGGTGAAGTTGATCACGTGGCTGATGCCGTCAATGTGGATGCCGCGACCGGCAACATCGGTGGCCACCAGCACACGGATCTTGCCCTCGCGGAAACCTTCCAGGGTCTTGATGCGCTTGTGTTGCGGCACGTCGCCGGACAGTTGCGCGGCGTTGACGCCATCGCGCACCAGGCGTTCTTCGATGCGCCGCACTTCATCCTTGCGGTTGGCGAACACCATCACCCGCTCCCAGCCGTTATCGGTGACCAGGTTGTACAGCAGCTTGTATTTGTCGGCGCCGGCGACTGCGTAGATGTGTTGCTCGACGTTTTCGCTGGCCACGTTCAAGGCTTCGATCTCGACGATCGACGGGTCGGTGGTCCATTGCTTGGCGAGGTTCATCACGTCTTCGGTGAAGGTCGCGGAGAACAGCAGGGTCTGGCGTTCGCTTTTCGGCGGCGTCTGGCGAATGATCTGACGCACTTGCGGGATGAAGCCCATGTCGAGCATGCGATCGGCTTCGTCGAGCACCATCACTTCGACCATGTCCAGGTGCACGTCGCCGCGCTGGTTGAAGTCCAGCAAACGGCCCGGCGTGGCCACCAGAATGTCGCAGTGGCGGGCTTCGAGGTGCTTGAGCTGTTTGTCGAAGTCCATGCCGCCGACGAACGTCATGACGTTGAGGCCGGTGTACTTGGTCAGGTCAGCGGCGTCCTTGGCGATCTGCACCACCAGCTCACGGGTCGGCGCGATGATCAGCGCACGGGGTTCGCCCATGTAGCGTTCTTTCGGCGGCGGGGTTTGCAGCAATTGGGTGATGATCGAAATCAGGAACGCGGCAGTTTTGCCGGTGCCGGTCTGGGCGCGACCGATGGCGTCTTTGCCGGCCAGGGTGAAGCCCAATACCTGCGCCTGGATCGGCGTGCAGTACGGGAAGCCGAGGTCCTGGATGGCGTGCATCAGTTCCGGGGCCAGTTTGAAATCGTGGAAGCGGGTCTTGCCTTCTTGGGGTTCGACGACGAAGTCCTCGAGTTTCCAGGGAGTCACCGGCGCCTTGGGCTTGGGTTCGCGCCGCGGGCGTGCCGGTTTTACGGCTTCAATCGGCGGTTGTTCGGGCGCCGCCACAGGGGCTGGCGGGGTGGCCGGTGTGGTCACCGGCTCGTGCTTCGGTGCCGCTGCAGTCGCGGTCCGCCCAGGCTGATGACCGTCGGTGCGGTGGCTGGGGCTGGAGGAAGGAGCGCTGGAGCCGGGCGCGAGCTGCTCAGCCTCGCTTTTGCCGAACATTTTTTTGAGTGCTTTGAGCACGGTCATCTCATCAATTGGTTAAGGAATGTACGCCGGCCAGTGTAATGCAAGAATCGGGCGCGGCGTAGTGTGATGATCAAAACCGTGGTTATCACCTAAATAGTCAGTTAATGCGCGCGGCCAGCCAGGTGCCGATGTCGCGAATTTCCTCGGGTAACACTTCGTGGCCCATTGGGTATTCCTGCCATGTCACGGTGACACCATGCTGCTTCAAATACTCATACGCGCTGCGACCCATGGAATTGAGCACCACTTCATCGTATTGACCGTGCAGCGACAGCACTGGAATCCGTTGCTGGCTGGCGGACAACTGCAGTTCATCGCTGAAGGTCGGCGCGTAGGTGGAGAGGGCAAGTACGCCACCCAGCGGACCTTGCCAGTTTAAAAACGCCGCGTGTAACACCACCGCGCCGCCCTGGGAAAAACCCGCTAGAAAGATCCGCGAGGCGTCTATTCCGCTGGCCCGCTGTTCTTCGATCAAATCCGTGACCATTTTTGCCGACTCATCGAGTTGCTCGCGGCTGATCGCCCGCGCCGGGCTCATGGCCAATATGTCGTACCAGCTCGGCATCGCATAACCGCCGTTGATGGTCACGGCGCGGGTCGGTGCCTGGGGCAGGACGAAGCGGGTGGTCTGCAGGCTCTGCTGCAGAGCTTCGGCCACCGGCAGGAAGTCGTAGCGGTCGGCACCCAGGCCATGCAGCCAGATAACGCAGGCATCTACGGGCTTGTCGGGCTGAATAATCAAAGGCTGGGTCATGGCTGCTCCAATACTGTGCGCGCGCTCCCATTGAGTGCGTGGTTCAGGTGCGCGGTCGGTTGATCCGTTAATAAGATGTCGCAAGGCTACAAGTTTTGCTCTTGACCTGCGGCTGAAGCGCTTAAGCGGCCGGTATGGTACGGGCTTTGCTATGGGAAAACCCGTGCAAGTAATCTCATGCCTGGCGGTAACACTATCAGTCTACTGCCGGCAGTGGGATAGCAACGAATCCGGTGATGGATGTTCGCCAGTGGCCGCTACGGGCTTCGCGAACGTGAAAGGGCTACAGCCCGTTCGGCCGATTGGTGAGAAGTGAGTTGTCCATGATGTGGATTGTCTCCTACTAGACTCATAGCGAAGGTTCGCTGTCGGTTGACCCTAAAAAAAGCCAACACGGGTCAACAACGCCTCAAAAGGGTGCGACTGGACTCAAGCTCCGACACAACAAGAGCAAAACTGGAGGTTTTGAATGAAGATGTTGAAATCCACTCTGGCGATCGTGACTGCAGCCGCAGTTCTCGGTGTCAGCGGGTTCGCTCAGGCGGGTGCAACCCTGGACGCAGTGCAGAAAAAAGGTTTTGTACAGTGCGGCGTGAGTGACGGTCTGCCGGGTTTCTCGGTTCCGGACTCCACCGGCAAGATCATCGGTATCGACGCTGATGTCTGCCGTGCCGTGGCCGCTGCCGTATTCGGCGACGCGACCAAGGTCAAGTTCAGCCAGTTGAACGCCAAAGAGCGTTTCACCGCGCTGCAATCGGGCGAAATCGACGTGCTGTCGCGTAACACCACCTGGACCAGCTCCCGCGATTCGGGCATGGGCCTGGTGTTTGCCGGCGTGACTTACTACGACGGCATCGGCTTCCTGGTAAACAACAAGCTGGGCGTGAAATCCGCTAAAGAGCTGGACGGCGCGACCATCTGCATCCAGGCCGGTACCACCACCGAGCTGAACGTTTCCGACTACTTCCGCGGCAACGGTCTGAAATACACTCCGATCACCTTCGACACCTCCGATGAAAGCGCCAAGTCGCTGGAATCCGGTCGTTGCGACGTGCTGACTTCCGACAAATCCCAGCTCTACGCACAGCGCAGCAAGCTGGCGACCCCGACCGACTACGTCGTTCTGCCGGAAACCATCTCCAAGGAGCCTCTGGGCCCGGTCGTGCGTAAAGGCGACGAAGAGTGGTTCAGCATCGTCAAGTGGACCCTGTTCGCCATGCTCAACGCTGAAGAAGCGGGCGTGACCTCGAAAAACGTTGAAGCTGAAGCCAAGTCCACCAAGAACCCGGACGTCGCTCGTCTGCTGGGTGCTGACGGTGAATACGGCAAAGACCTGAAGTTGCGCAAAGACTGGGTCGTGCAGATCGTCAAGCAAGTCGGCAACTACGGCGAAGTGTTCGAGAAAAACCTCGGCAAGAGCACTCCGCTGGCCATCGACCGCGGGCAGAACGCCCTGTGGAACGCTGGCGGCATTCAATACGCACCACCTGTGCGCTAATGGTTCTATCACCCGGTGGGCCAACCACCGGGTGATGTTCTGTTCCATTATTTCTGGGGCACTTCATGCAAAATTCAATCGGCGCACCAAAGCAGAGGCTCAGCCTCAGCGACCCAAAAGTGCGTGCGTGGCTCTTTCAGATCATCACCATTGTGGCGGTGGTCGCGATGGGCTGGTTTCTGTTCGATAACACACAGACCAACCTTCAGCACCGGGGCATTACCTCCGGTTTCAGCTTCCTGGAGCGCAGTGCCGGTTTCGGCATCGCTCAACACCTGATCGACTACACCGAAGCGGACAGCTATGCCCGGGTGTTTGTCATCGGCCTGCTCAATACCTTGCTGGTGACCATCATCGGCGTGGTCCTGGCAACTATCCTCGGCTTCATCGTCGGTGTGGCGCGCTTGTCGCCGAACTGGATCGTGAGCAAGCTGGCGACGGTGTATGTGGAAGTTTTCCGCAACATTCCGCCGCTGCTGCAAATCCTGTTCTGGTACTTCGCGGTGTTCCTGACCATGCCTGGGCCGCGCGCCAGTCATAACTTCAATGACACCTTCTTCGTCAGCAGCCGGGGTCTGAACATGCCGGCCGCGATGGCCGCTGACGGTTTCTGGGCGTTTGTGGTGAGCATCGTGATCGCCATCGTCGCGGTCGTGCTGATGTGCCGCTGGGCCAACAAGCGCTTCGAAGCGACCGGTGTGCCGTTCCACAAGTTCTGGGCAGGCCTGGCGATCATCATCGTGATCCCGGCGCTGTGCGCCTTGATCTTCGGCTCGCCGCTGCATTGGGAATTGCCAGAGCTCAAGGGTTTCAACTTTGTCGGTGGCTGGGTGCTGATCCCGGAACTGCTGGCGTTGACCCTGGCGCTGACCGTATACACCGCAGCGTTTATCGCTGAGATCGTCCGTTCGGGCATCAAGTCAGTGAGCCACGGCCAGACCGAAGCGGCGCGTTCCCTGGGCCTGCGCAACGGTCCAACCCTGCGCAAGGTGATCATCCCGCAAGCCCTGCGCGTGATCATCCCGCCCCTGACCAGCCAATACCTGAACCTGGCGAAAAACTCCTCGCTGGCCGCCGGTATCGGTTACCCGGAAATGGTGTCGCTGTTTGCCGGTACGGTGCTGAACCAGACCGGACAGGCCATCGAAGTCATTGCCATCACCATGAGCGTGTACCTGGCGATCAGTATCAGCATTTCCCTGCTGATGAACTGGTACAACAAGCGCATTGCGCTGATCGAGCGGTAAGGAATAGCGCATGAGCACTCATACTTTCAAACCTGACATGCCGCCACCGAGCAAAGTCTTCGGGCCGGTGGCGTGGATGCGCGCGAACATGTTCTCCAGCTGGATCAACACCCTGCTGACCCTGTTCGCGTTCTACCTGATCTACCTGGTGGTACCGCCGATCCTGCAGTGGACCATCATCGATGCCAACTGGGTCGGCACTACGCGCGCCGACTGCACCAAGGAGGGCGCCTGCTGGGTGTTCATCCAGCAGCGCTTCGGCCAGTTCATGTACGGCTACTACCCGCCGGAATTGCGCTGGCGCGTTGACCTGACCGTGTGGCTGGCGGTCATTGGCGTGGCACCGTTGTTCATCTCGCGCTTCCCGCGTAAAGCCATATACGGCCTGAGTTTCCTGGTGCTGTACCCGATCATTGCCTGGTGCTTGCTGCATGGCGGTGTGTTCGGCTTGCCTCAGGTGGCGACCAGCCAATGGGGTGGCCTGATGCTGACCCTGGTGATTGCCACGGTCGGTATTGCCGGCGCACTGCCGCTGGGGATTGTCCTGGCGCTGGGGCGGCGTTCGAACATGCCGGCGATTCGTGTGGTCTGCGTGACCTTCATCGAATTCTGGCGCGGCGTGCCGTTGATCACGGTGCTGTTCATGTCCTCGGTGATGCTGCCGCTGTTCCTGCCCGAAGGCATGAACTTCGACAAGCTGCTGCGGGCGCTGATCGGCGTGATCCTGTTCCAGTCGGCCTACGTGGCCGAGGTGGTGCGCGGTGGTCTGCAAGCGATTCCCAAGGGTCAATACGAAGCTGCCGCAGCCATGGGTCTCGGCTACTGGCGGAGCATGGGCCTGGTGATTCTGCCGCAAGCCCTGAAGATGGTGATCCCCGGGATCGTCAACACCTTCATTGCCCTGTTCAAGGACACCAGCCTGGTGATCATCATCGGCCTGTTCGACCTGCTCAACAGTGTCAAGCAAGCCGCCGCCGACCCGAAATGGCTGGGCATGGCCACCGAAGGCTATGTGTTCGCAGCCCTGGTGTTCTGGATTTTCTGTTTTGGTATGTCGCGCTATTCCATGCATCTGGAACGCAAGCTCGACACTGGCCACAAGCGTTAGGAGCGTAATTTATGAGCGAAGCGATCAAACAGCCTGTGAGCCCTGAAGGCATTATTCAGATGCAGGGCGTGAACAAGTGGTATGGCCAGTTCCACGTACTGAAAGACATCAACCTGAACGTCAAGCAGGGCGAGCGTATCGTCCTGTGCGGGCCGTCGGGTTCGGGCAAGTCGACCACCATCCGCTGCCTAAATCGTCTGGAAGAGCACCAGCAGGGCCGCATCGTGGTCGATGGTGTGGAGCTGACCAACGACCTCAAGCAGATCGAGACGGTGCGTCGCGAAGTCGGCATGGTGTTCCAGCATTTCAACCTGTTCCCGCACCTGACCATCCTGCAGAACTGCACCCTGGCGCCGATGTGGGTGCGCAAGATGCCCAAGCGCAAGGCCGAAGAAATCGCCATGCACTACCTGGAGCGCGTGCGCATTCCAGAGCAGGCGCACAAGTATCCGGGGCAACTGTCCGGTGGTCAGCAGCAGCGTGTGGCGATTGCCCGTGCCCTGTGCATGAAGCCGAAAATCATGTTGTTCGACGAACCGACCTCGGCCCTCGACCCGGAAATGGTCAAAGAGGTGCTGGACACCATGATCAGCCTGGCCGAAGACGGCATGACCATGCTCTGCGTGACCCACGAAATGGGCTTCGCCCGCACCGTGGCCAACCGCGTGATCTTCATGGACAAGGGCGAAATCGTCGAGCAGGCTGCACCGAACGACTTCTTCGACAACCCGCAGAACGATCGCACCAAGATGTTCCTCAGCCAGATCCTGCATTGATGGCTGGATGACTGATAAAACAAACCCGGCCATGTGCCGGGTTTGTTTTTGATAGGTCACGATGTCGTGAGTGACTCAGTCTCGTAATGGATCGTGTATTTGAATGCGCCCCGCAAATCCGCGCCTTCAGCCAATACTTTTGCATCGGCAAGTAAATGCGGATAGCGATCGAGCAAACGCATCAGCAGCATCAACGCCTTCGGCGGCAATACCTCACCGCGCTCGTAGCGAGAGAAGGCGTTATGTCCGCCACCCGAGAGCAGTTGCACGGTCTCTTTTTGCGTAAGCTGCAATTTGCGCCGGATGCGCTTCATCTCCGCGCCGATCATTCGCCGGGCGGCAATGACCAGCTCATCGCCGGCTTCCCCATAACGCTCCGCGCTATCGGTATCGTCATCCCACTCGACTTCTGCGCATTGCTGGCATTCCCAGCCAGCGAGATCATCGACACGGCGTTCCATCCCTTTGACACTCAGGGTTTCGCCGCGACCCTCGAAATGCCGCATCCCCTCACGCGCACCGCAGCTAAAACATTGCCGGGTTTTCATGGGTTTTTCTCCTTGAACGAGATTACCGGTGGCCCGCTGGCAGGGCGGTAAGTCACCTTGATGTAAATCTCAAGATCGTGTGGTAACTGTCCCCGAAATTACCCTTAAAGGGTAATTTTGACCAATCGAAAATCCCGCTCCATTCCTGCTCTGTAACGCTAGGCGGTTGCCGTCCTACACGGAGCTGACTATCATGTCAGAAAATTCGTCCTATGATTGGATGAAAGGGGCGCCGCATATGTCAGACATTTCTCCATTGATTAAACGGTCTCTGGTCGATCAGGCCTTGGACCAGCTGCGCCTGCGCATCACCAACGGTGTGTGGCAGGTCGGTCAGCGTCTGCCCACGGAGCCGGAGTTGTCGGCCGAGTTGGGCATCAGCCGTAATACCGTGCGTGAAGCCATGCGCGTGCTGGCGTTTTCCGGGTTGATTGAAATTCGCCAGGGCGACGGCAGCTACCTGCGCGGGCTGGTCGATCCGCTCGACACCATCAAGGTGCTGTCGCGCTGTGGCCAAGAGCAGGCGCGGGAAACCCGGCACATTCTGGAAGTCGAGGCGATTGGTCTGGCGGCGCTGCGCCGAACCGATGAAGACTTGCTGGCGTTGCGCGAGGCCCTCGGTGTCAGCGGCAGCCATTACCACGGTGATCTCGACAGCTACATTGCCTGCGACCTGGTGTTTCACCGCCGACTGGTGGACGCCGCGCACAACCCGGCGCTCAGTGAGTTGTATCGCTATTTCTCCAGTCTGGTGGGCGCGCAGTTGCGTCAATCGCTGAACGTCACGCCCCGCCGCCAGGAAGTGTTCGACCTGCACATCGAGTTGCTCGATGCCGTCGAACAACGCGACCCGGAACGGGCCAAGTCCCTCTCGAGACAGTTGATCAATGAACCCTGAAACAAAGAACGCCCAACCCGCACCGACGAAACGTGCGGCGGAACTCGACCAGCTGTTGATCGACGCCGAAGCCGATGACGACACCGTGCAGCACACGCTACCAACACCGAGCCGCCCGTGGTTGCTGCTGTTGGGCCTGGTGCTGGTGGCGCTGAACCTGCGCCCGGCGCTGTCGAGCTTGGCGCCGATGCTCAGCGAGGTGTCTCGGGCGCTCGGTTTGTCCGCCGCTGAAGCGGGATTGTTGACCACTTTACCGGTGCTCTGCCTGGGCTTGTTCGCGCCCCTGGCGCCGTGGCTGGCCCGACGGTTCGGCGCCGAGAGGGTGGTGCTGGGGATTCTGCTGACACTGGCCGGTGGCATTATCCTGCGCAGTTCGTTCGGGGAGATCGGCTTGTTTGGCGGCAGCATCCTGGCCGGCGCCAGCATTGGGGTGATCGGTGTTTTGCTGCCGGGCATCGTCAAGCGCGACTTTGCCAAGCAGGCCGGGGCCATGACGGGCGTCTACACCATGGCGCTGTGCCTGGGCGCGGCACTGGCAGCGGGGGCGACCGTGCCGCTCAGTGAGCGCTTCGACAACGAATGGTCGATGGGCCTTGGGTTCTGGGTAGTGCCGGCGCTTTTGGCGGCGCTGTTCTGGTTGCCGCAAGTCGGTCGTCGCCAGGGTGCGCACCCAGTGGCCTATCGGGTGCGCGGTTTGCTGCGCGATCGGCTGGCCTGGCAGGTAACGCTGTACATGGGGCTGCAATCGTCGCTGGCGTACATTGTTTTTGGCTGGTTGCCGTCAATCATGATCGGTCGCGGGCTGACCGCGACCCAGGCCGGCGTAGTGCTTTCGGGCTCGATCATCGTGCAATTGGCCAGTTCCTTGGCGGCACCTTGGTTAGCGACCCGAGGCAAAGATCAACGGTTGGCGATCGTCGTGGTGATGCTGCTGGCCCTCGGCGGTTTGTTCGGCTTCCTGTACGCGCCGCTCGAAGGCCTGTGGGGTTGGGCGATTCTGTTGGGATTGGGGCAGGGCGGAGCGTTCAGCCTGGCGCTGACCTTGATCGTGCTGCGCTCGCGGGATGCCCACGTCGCGGCCAATCTGTCGAGCATGGCCCAGGGCTTCGGTTACACCCTGGCGTCCATGGGGCCCTTCGCCGTGGGCGTGGTGCACGACTGGACCGGCGGCTGGAGCGCGGTTGGCTGGATCTTCGGCGTGATCGGCCTGGCCGCGATCATTGCCGGCCTCGGTGCCGGGCGCGCGCTTTACGTGAATGTGCACAGCGAAAAAGTCTGAGGCCGCGCACTGCCGGCATTCGGCCCACGAATGCCGGTGGCCTCGCGGGCGTTTGCGGACTATCGTGCTCGGCATTCCTTTCTATGCCGGAGCCTGCCCATGACTGATGCCCACAGCGCCTTGATCACTCAGTTCTACCAAGCCTTCCAACGCCTCGACGCCGAGGCCATGAGCGCTTGCTACACCGACGACGTGCTGTTCAGCGATCCGGCGTTCGGCGAACTGCGCGGGCGCGATGCCGGCGACATGTGGCGCATGCTCACCAGCCGGGCCAAGGATTTCTCGCTGACGTTTGACAACGTCCGCGCCGATGAGCGCACCGGTGGCGCGCATTGGGTCGCCACCTATCTGTTCAGCCAGACTGGCAACACCGTGGTCAACGATATCCAGGCGCGTTTCGTGTTCCGCGACGGCAAGATTTGCGAGCACCACGACCACTTCGACCTGTGGCGCTGGTCGCGTCAGGCCTTGGGTACCAAAGGCTTGTTGCTCGGCTGGACGCCGCTGGTGCGCAACGCGGTGCGTGCTCAAGCGCTGAAAGGTCTGAAGGCATTTCAGGCCAGTCGCTGATAAGATCGGCGCTTGTTTTCTATCGCTCTGACCGTGACGTGACCAGTCTCAACGAAGCCTCCGCTGACGTCTTGCCTGCGCCGCCCAAAACCTGGTTCGTCTACCTGGTGCGCGCGGCCAATGGTTCGTTGTATTGCGGCATCAGCGACGACCCGGCGCGGCGCTTCGCCAAGCATCAGAGCGGCAAGGGCGCGCGGTTCTTCCTCTCCAGCCCGGCGATGGCGTTGGTCTACACCGAAGCCTGCCGCGACAAAGGCGATGCACTGCGCCAGGAGCGGCTGATCAAGAAGCTGCGCAAGAGCGCCAAGGAGTGTCTGGTGGCGAGTGTGGCGCGGGCTGATTGACGGAAGTACGGTGCGGCGTGTTTATTCCAGCGCCGCCAGAATCTTTTCCGGCTCGAACCCGCGAATCAGCGTGCCATTGACATCGATCAGCGGAATCCCGCGTCCGCCGAGGGCCTCGTAAGCCTTGCGCGCCTCGGCGTCTTTCTCGATATCGAATTCCTTATAGGCAATGCCTTTTTGGTCGAGAAAGCGTCGAGCCTGTTTGCAGTAGCCGCACCACTCGGTGGCGTACAGCGTCACGCGGGCGTTGGCGCGGACGTGTTCCGACGCTACTTGCGAAGGATTGAACACACGCTCGATTTTGCCCCAGTTCTGGTACACCACCACGACCACGAGGATCAGCAGGACTTTTTTCAGTACGCGCCCGAGCATCAGTTGCGGCGCTTCAACTGATCGGTGAGTTGAGTCGGCAGGCCCTTGATGATCAAGGTTCCGGCTTCCTCGTCGTATTCGATCTTCGAGCCCAGCAGGTGCGCTTCAAAGCTGATCGACAGGCCTTCGGCGCGGCCAGTGAAACGGCGGAATTGATTGAGGGTGCGTTTGTCCGCCGGGATTTCCGGGGACAGGCCATAGTCCTTGTTGCGGATGTGATCGTAGAACGCTTTCGGGCGCTCTTCGTCGATCAGTTCCGACAACTCCGCAAGCCCCATGGGTTCGCCGAGTTTGGCCTGGCTGCTGGCGTAGTCGACCAGGGTCTTGGTCTTTTCGCGGGCAGAGTCTTCCGGCAAGTCTTCGCTTTCGACGAAGTCACTGAAGGCCTTGAGCAGGGTGCGGGTTTCGCCGGGGCCGTCGACGCCTTCCTGGCAGCCGATGAAGTCGCGGAAATACTCCGAGACTTTCTTGCCGTTCTTGCCTTTGATAAATGAAATGTATTGCTTGGATTGCTTATTGTTCTGCCATTCCGAAACGTTGATCCGCGCCGCCAGGTGCAACTGTCCCAGGTCCAGATGTCGCGACGGGGTAACGTCCAGTTCTTCGGTCACCGCCACGCCTTCGCTGTGGTGCAGCAAAGCGATCGCTAAGTAATCGGTCATGCCTTGCTGGTAGTGGGCGAACAACACATGGCCGCCGACCGAGAGGTTGGATTCTTCCATCAGTTTTTGCAGATGTTCCACCGCCACCCGGCTGAACGCGGTGAAGTCCTTGCCGCCATCGAAATACTCTTTCAGCCAGCCACTGAACGGATGCGCCCCCGACTCGGCATGGAAGAAACCCCAGGCCTTGCCTTGCTTGGCGTTATAGCTCTCGTTGAGGTCGGCCAGCATGTTCTCGATGGCGCTCGACTCGGCCAGTTCGGAGTCGCGGGCGTGCAGGACTGCTGGGCTGCCGTCGGGTTTTTTGTCGATCAGGTGGACGATGCAATGACGGATCGGCATGGGCTTCTCGGCTGGTTGAAGGGAGCGGGGCGCTCTCCCCGAAAAAGTGCCCAGTGTACCGCAACCACTGGTTTTGGCGCTGTGCTGGCGACGTTTCAGCCTGCTTCAGGCGGGCTTATGCAGTTTTTTACATGTTTAGAGCAATAAAGCTGACCAAATGGGTAGCTAGAGGCGGATATTTCCCCGTCTCTGTGCTAGTTTTGCCCGGTCTTACGCGAAGTCACTGCGTTAAGCGTGCACTCAGCATTTGTCAGGTCGAACCAAACCCTGATTTCGGCATCTATAACCCCGATCCGTCGTGGTTATGGCCGAGGGTGCCGGATCCAGAAGATCGGGCTCGATGGCTGACACTGCACTCTGCAATCCATATGAATTTGATAGGGAAGGAACACTACATGGCTCTTACTAAAGACCAACTGATCGCTGACATCGCTGAAGCTATCGACGCGCCAAAAACCACCGCGCGTAACGCTCTGGACCAACTGGGCCAAATCGTTGCCGATCAGCTGGAAAACGGCGGCGAAATCACCCTGCCAGGCATCGGCAAATTGAAAGTGACCGAGCGTCCTGCCCGTACCGGCCGCAACCCTTCGACTGGCGCTGCCATCGAAATCGCTGCCAAGAAAGTGATCAAGCTGGTTGTGGCCAAAGGCCTGACCGACGCTGTCAACAAGTAAGACTTGTTAAAAAACCGTGCTGCGGAGCGATCCGGGCACGGTTTTTTTGTGGCTGTGATTCTTCGACACAGTGCAGAACCCTGTGGGAGCGGGCTTGCCCGCGATGGCGGTGTATCAGTCGCCAAAGGGGTGCCTGACAGATCGCATTCGCGGGCAAGCCCGCTCCCACAGGTTCATCGACACCCTGGAGTCTGCACTCAGCCCTTGCGCACCCAACGCTCGCGCCAGACCTGCTGCTCGCTCTTGGTCTGGAAGGTCCAGGCGACGAAGCGACTTTGCTTCTGGCCCTGGGACATTTCCACCACCTGGCTTTCCAGCACGCCCGCCTTTTTCAGTGCTGTTTGAATGGCCGGCAGGTTGGAGGCTTTCGATACCAGGGTGCTGAACCACAGCACTTTGTGCTGGAAGTGCGCGCTCTCGGCGATCAGCTGTGTCACGAACCGCGCTTCGCCGCCCTCGCACCACAGCTCAGCCGATTGCCCGCCGAAGTTGAGTACCGGTAATTTGCGTTTCGGGTCGGCCCGGCCCAGGGCGCGCCATTTGCGCTCGCTGCCTTTGGTGGCTTCCGCCATCGAAGCGTGGAACGGCGGGTTGCACATGGTCAGGTCAAAACGTTCGCCCGGCTCCAGCAAGCCCAACAGTATGTGCTTGGGATTGCTTTGCTGGCGCAACTGGATGGCTTTGTTCAAGCCGTTCGATTGCACGATGGCTTTGGCGGCGGCCACGGCAGTCGGGTCGATTTCCGAACCGAGGAAGTGCCAGCGATAGTCGCTGTAGCCGATCAGCGGGTACACGCAGTTGGCGCCCATGCCGATGTCCAGCACCTTGACCGGCGCGCCGCGAGGGATTTCGCCATCGTTGACGCTGGCCAGCAGGTCCGCCAGGAAATGCACGTAATCGGCACGCCCCGGCACCGGCGGGCACAGGTAGTCGGCGGGAATGTCCCAGTGGGCGATGCCGTAAAACGACTTGAGCAATGCGCGGTTGAACACGCGCACCGCGTCCGGGCTGGCGAAGTCGATGCTTTCCTTGCCATACGGGTTGGTGATCACAAACTTCGCCAGCTCCGGCGTGGTCTTGATCAGCGCCGGGAAGTCGTAGCGACCCTGATGACGATTGCGCGGGTGCAGGCTGGCCTTTTCCCGGGGTTCCACGGCTTTGGCCGGGGTTGCGGATTCAGGCTTGTTGCGCGGCGGTTTGGGCGTGCGGGGGGCATTCATGGGCGGGGTCGATTCGGGTGTGGCTGAAAGTGGCGGGCATTGTCCCACATCCGCACGTCGTGAACCCAATTGTGACGCAATAGCACAATCCTCCTGTGGGAGCGGGCTTGCCCGCGAAGGCGTCGTGTCAGTCGACATCATAATTGACTGTTCCACCGCTTTCGCGAGCAGGCTAGCTCCCACAGAGGCGTGGCAGGATTAGCGAGACAAAAAAAGGGAGGCCATCGCTGGCCTCCCTTTTGCGTTGCGGATCAGCCCTTACAGACTAGCAATCCGCGCATGCTGCTCGGCCAGTTTGCCCAAGGCTTGTTCCGCCTCGGCCAGTTTGGCGCGTTCCTTGTCGATGACTTCGGCCGGGGCCTTGTCGACGAAACCGGCATTGGACAGCTTGCCGCCAACCCGCTGCACTTCACCTTGCAGGCGCTGGATTTCCTTGTCCAGGCGCGCCAGTTCGGCGCCCTTGTCGATCAGCCCGGCCATCGGCACCAGCACTTCCATCTCGCCGACCAGGGCGGTGGCGGACAGCGGCGCTTCGTCGCCGGCGGCCAGTACAGTGATCGATTCGAGCTTGGCCAGTTTCTTCAGCAGCACTTCGTTCTCGGTCAGGCGCCGCTGGTCTTCGGCGCTGACGTTTTTCAGGAACAGCGGCAACGGTTTGCCCGGGCCAATGTTCATCTCGCCACGGATGTTCCGTGTGCCGAGCATCAGGCCCTTGAGCCATTCGATGTCGTCTTCGGCGGCCTGATCGATGCGTGCTTCGTTGGCCACTGGCCAAGGTTGCAGCATGATCGTCTTGCCCTGAATACCGGCCAGCGGCGCGATGCGCTGCCAGATTTCTTCAGTGATGAACGGCATGAACGGGTGCGCCAGGCGCAGGGCCACTTCGAGCACGCGCACCAGGGTGCGGCGGGTGCCGCGCTGGCGTTCGATCGGGCCGTTTTCGTCCCACAGCACCGGCTTCGACAGTTCCAGGTACCAGTCGCAATACTGGTTCCAGATAAATTCGTACAAGGCCTGCGCCGCCAGGTCGAAGCGGAACTGGTCGAGTTGACGGGTCACTTCGGCTTCGGTGCGCTGCAACTGCGAAATGATCCAGCGATCAGCCAGGGACAGTTCGACTTCTTCGCCGTTCTGGCCGCAGTCCTCGCCCTTGTCCAGCACGTAGCGCGCGGCGTTCCAGATCTTGTTGCAGAAGTTGCGATAGCCTTCGACGCGACCCATGTCGAACTTGATGTCGCGACCGGTCGACGCCAGCGAGCAGAAGGTGAAGCGCAGGGCGTCGGTGCCGTAGCTGGCAATGCCATCGGCGAACTCATCGCGGGTTTGCTTTTCGATCTTCTTCGCCAGTTTTGGCTGCATCAGCCCCGAGGTGCGTTTTTGCACCAAGGCTTCGAGTTCGATGCCGTCGATGATGTCCAGCGGGTCCAGGACGTTGCCCTTGGACTTGGACATCTTCTGGCCCTGGCCATCGCGCACCAGGCCGTGCACGTACACAGTCTTGAACGGTACCTGCGGGGTGCCGTCCTCGTTCTTCACCAAGTGCATGGTGAGCATGATCATCCGGGCGACCCAGAAGAAAATGATATCGAAGCCGGTGACCAGCACGTCCGTGGAGTGGAATTTCTTGAGGAATTCCGTCTGCGCAGGCCAGCCGAGGGTGGAGAAGGTCCACAGCCCCGAGCTGAACCAGGTGTCGAGCACGTCGTTGTCTTGTTGCAGCACCACGTCCGGGCCGAGGTTGTGCTTGCTGCGCACTTCGGCTTCGTCGCGACCGACGTAGACTTTGCCCGACTCGTCGTACCAAGCCGGAATCCGGTGGCCCCACCACAGCTGACGGCTGATGCACCAATCCTGGATGTCACGCATCCACGAGAAGTACATGTTTTCGTATTGCTTGGGCACGAACTGGATGCGCCCGTCTTCCACGGCGGCGATCGCCGGCTCGGCCAGCGGTTTGGTCGACACGTACCACTGGTCGGTCAGCCACGGCTCGATGATGGTGCCCGAACGGTCGCCTTTCGGCACTTTCAGGTTGTGGTCATCGATGCTGACCAGCAGGCCGGCGGCGTCGAACGCAGCCACGATCTGCTTGCGCGCTTCGAAGCGGTCGAGGCCGGCGTATTCGGCCGGGATCTTGCCATCGATGCTCTCGTTCAGCGTGCCGTCGAGGTTGAACACCTGGCAGGCCGGCAACACTGCGGCGTTCTTGTCGAAGATGTTCAGCAGCGGCAGGTTGTGGCGCTTGCCGACTTCGTAGTCGTTGAAGTCGTGGGCCGGGGTGATTTTCACGCAGCCGGTGCCGAATTCGGGGTCGCAATAATCGTCGGCGATGATCGGGATGCGGCGTCCGACCAGCGGCAGTTCGACAAACTTGCCGATCAGGGCTTTGTAGCGCTCATCGTTCGGGTTAACGGCTACAGCGGCGTCGCCGAGCATGGTTTCCGGGCGAGTGGTCGCGACGATCAGGTAAGCGTTGCCTTCCGCGGTTTTGACGCCGTCGGCCAGCGGGTATTTGAGATTCCACAGGAAACCCTTGTCGTCGTGGTTTTCCACTTCGAGGTCGGAAATCGCCGTGTGCAGCTTGGTGTCCCAGTTGACCAGACGCTTGCCGCGATAAATCAGACCGTCTTCATGCAGGCGCACGAAGGCTTCTTTCACCGCTTCCGAGAGCCCGTCATCCATGGTGAAGCGTTCGCGGCTCCAGTCCACGGATGAGCCGAGGCGGCGGATCTGCCGGCTGATGTTGCCGCCGGATTCATCCTTCCACTCCCAGATCTTTTCCAGGAATTTCTCGCGGCCCAGGTCGTGACGGCTCTGGCCTTTGGCTTCTAGTTGGCGCTCCACCAGCATTTGCGTGGCGATACCGGCGTGGTCGGTGCCTGGCTGCCACAGGGTGTTGCGACCCTGCATGCGGCGAAAACGGATCAGGGCGTCCATGATCGCGTTGTTGAAGCCGTGGCCCATGTGCAGGCTGCCGGTGACGTTCGGCGGCGGGATCATGATGGTGTAGGAGTCGCCCGCGCCTTGCGGGGCGAAGTAGTTCTCGGACTCCCAGGTGGTGTACCAGGAAGTTTCAATGGCGTGCGGCTGGTAGGTCTTATCCATGCGCGGCGGGACCCTATAGGCATTTATTCAGGAAAAGCCGGCAAGTATAGCGGCGCATCGGGCGCAGGGCGAGAGAGCCCTGACCGGGCGTGGCATCAAATACTGTGGGGATCAACAGTGGGAGCGAGCCTGCTCGCGAAGCAGGCGCCACGGTTTTCCAGCTGCGCCGTGTCTGCGTTTATTCGCGAGCAGGCTCGTTCCACAGGAAATTACTCGTACTGGCTGAGCAACCGCTCCATCCGCGCATCCAACCGGCGCTTGATCTCGGTTTCGATGTGCGGGGCGAAGTCGTCGATTACGTCCTGCAGGATCAGTTGCGCGGCGGCGCGCAGTTCGCTGTCCAGGTGCAGCAGGTCGCCAGGACCCTTTACGGCCGCTGGTGCAGGCGCCGCGGTTGCGGCTGGTTGTTGACCGTCAATCTGGTCGAACAACATGGGAATCTGTTCCTGGTCGCCGTCATTGACTTCGTCGGTCAACAGCGGTGGTTGCAGGTTGTCGTCGCCCAGCAGTTGGCGGATCGACTCAAGGTCATCCAGCAAGTGCGCGGACTTTTGCTGCGGTTTCGGAGTGTCCATTGGAAGGCTCAGAGTCGCTGTAAACGGTGATCCTGCAGAGAATAGCCCTGTTCGCGGTAGAAACGGAAACTCTCCCGCGCGGCCTGACGAATCGTCGGATCTTCCACCACCACTTCCGCCACTCGGGCGAATCGCGACGCGAAGGCCGGGACTTTCAGGTCCAGGTTAACCAACAGGTCCTGGTGTAGGCCGCAATCATCGCCCAGGCCAAGAACGATCAATCCGTCCGGCTCGCTGTCGGCGGGGCCATGCGGTACAAAGCTCTCGCCCTTGAACGCCCACAGCCGCGCATCGAGATCGTCACGCTGGGCGGCATCGCTGCAATGCAGATAGATGCGGTGGCCCATGCGCCAGGCTTTTTCGGTGAGCTTGCAGGCGAAATCCAGCCGCGCCGAGGGATCGGCGCTGGGCAGGATATAAAAGTCGACTTTGGTCATTGCGGTTCCTGAGTCGTGGGCGGCGTCGTTGCACAACAACGCCGCCCACGGTCATCGGTTTCAGGCTTTGGCGCGGTCCAGCAGGTATTGAGTCAGCAGTGGCACCGGACGGCCAGTGGCGCCCTTGTCCTTGCCGCTGGTCCACGCGGTACCGGCGATGTCCAGATGCGCCCAGTTGAGGTTCTTGGTGAACCGCGACAGGAAGCAGGCCGCTGTGATGGTCCCGGCTTTCGGTCCGCCGATGTTGGCGATGTCGGCGAACGGGCTGTCCAGCTGTTCTTGGTACTCATCGAACAACGGCAGTTGCCAGGCACGGTCGTCGGCGGTTTTACCGGCGCTGAGCAATTGGCCGATCAGTTCGTCGTTGTTGCCCAGCAGGCCCGAGGTGTGGGCGCCCAAGGCAACCACGCACGCGCCGGTCAGGGTGGCGATGTCGATCACCGCTTGCGGCTTGAAGCGCTCGGAGTAGGTCAGCGCGTCGCACAGCACCAGACGGCCTTCGGCGTCGGTGTTGAGGATTTCCACGGTCTGGCCGCTCATGGTGGTGACGATGTCGCCCGGGCGCGATGCGTTGCCGCTCGGCATGTTCTCGGCGCAGGCCAGGATGCACACCAGGTTGATCGGCAGTTTCAGCTCGAGCACGGCGCGCAGGGTGCCAAACACGCTGGCGGCGCCACCCATGTCGTACTTCATTTCATCCATGCCCAAGCCAGGCTTGAGGCTGATGCCGCCGGTGTCGAAGGTGATGCCTTTGCCGACCAGCGCGTACGGCTTCTCGGATTTCTTGCCACCGTTGTACTGCATGACGATCAGCCGCGGCGGCTGGTCGCTGCCCTGGCCTACGGCGTAGAACGAGCCCATGCCCAGCGACTTGATCTTCTTCTCGTCGAGGACTTCGACTTTGAGGTCCTTGAATTCCTTGCCCAGCGTTTTCGCCTGCTCGCCGAGGAAGGTCGGGTGGCAGATGTTCGGCGGCAAGTTGCCCAGGTCGCGGGTGAACGCCATGCCATTGGCGATTGCCGTGGCGTGGGTGACTGCGCGCTGTACTTCAGCCTGGGCGGCCTTGATGGTGGTCAGGGTGATTTTTTTCAGGGCGCGCGGTTCGGATTTCTGGCTCTTGAACTGTTCGAACTGATAACCGCCGTCCAGCAAGGTTTCCGCCAGCAGGCGAGTCTTGCCATAACTGTCGCGGCCCTTGACGACCACTTCGTCCAGCGCCAGCACGGCATCGCCGCCGCCCAGGCCTTTCAGGGTGTTGAGTACGCTGGCAATGATTTTGCGGAAAGGGCGGTCACCGAGTTCGGCGTCCTTGCCCACACCGACCAGCAGCACGCGGTCGGCCTTGAGGTTCGGCAGGTTGTGCAGCAACAGGCTCTGGCCGACTTTGCCGGCCAGGTCGCCGCGCTTGAGCAGAGCGCTGATGGTGCCGCCGGTCAGGGCGTCGAGTTGAGTGGCAACGGCGCCAAGCTTGCGGCTTTCGCCGACGGCGACCACCAGAGTGGCGGTTTTCAACGTTTCTGGGCTGACGCTTTTTACAACCAGTTCCATGTCCGGGTCCCTGAGTGAATGGTCAAATGGCTCGGTGCCGGGTCAGGCACGCAAGCCCAAGTAGAAGAAGTAGGCGCGGCGAGGTGCCGGCGACAAGGGCCGCAGTTTGAACCTCGCCGCCTCGGCCTGACAACCCTCGGATGCGTGAACTTCACTGCTTTGCGCCTCAGCTTGAGCGTGCGAAGTGACAGGCGTGGTCAATCACAGGATAATGCGCCATCTTTTTCGCCGGCTCAGCCACATGAGTTCGGGTTTGCTTTGTTTGGCCGCCTTAGCCTGACAACCCTGGAGTGTCTGGTTTGATCGTCTTCCGCTACCTATCCCGCGAAGTTTTGGTGACCTTGAGCGCCGTGAGCGCCGTATTGCTGGTCATCATCATGAGCGGACGCTTCATCAAATACCTTGCCCAGGCCGCGTCCGGCCTGCTCGATCCGGGGTCGCTGTTCCTGATCATGGGCTTCCGCCTGCCGGGTTTCCTGCAACTGATCCTGCCATTGGGGTTGTTCCTGGGGATTCTGCTGGCGTATGGCCGGTTGTACCTGGAAAGCGAAATGACCGTGTTGTCGGCCACCGGCATGAGCCAGCAGAAGCTGTTCACCATGACCCTGTTTCCGGCCACCCTGGTGGCGTTGCTGGTGGCGTGGCTGAGCCTGAGCCTGGCGCCGCAGGGGGCGAATCAATTCCAGCTGTTGCTGAACAAGCAGGATGCGCTGACCGAGTTCGACACGCTCGAGCCCGGCCGCTTCCAGGCGTTGCGCGACGGCACCCGAGTCACCTACACCGAACAGCTGTCGGACGACCGCATCAACCTGTCCGGGGTATTCATCTCGCAGAAAAACACCTCGACCGACCAAAAGGATCGTGGCATTTCCGTGCTGGTGGCCGAAAAGGGACGCCAGGAAATCCGCCCGGACGGCAACCGCTACCTGATTCTCGACAACGGCTATCGTTACGACGGCAACCCAGGCCAGGCCGATTACCGGGCGATCAAGTACGACGAGTACGGCGTGCTGCTGCCCAAGCCGGACGTCAGCGATGAAGTCACCGATCGTGATGCAATGACCACTTCGTCGTTGATCGGCAGCGACGACATCCGCTCGCGCACCGAGCTGCAATGGCGCCTGTCGCTGCCGTTGCTGGTGTTTATCGTCACGCTGATGGCGGTGCCGCTGTCGCGGGTCAACCCGCGTCAGGGTCGCTTCCTCAAACTGTTGCCGGCGATTCTTCTTTATATGGCTTACCTGACCATCCTGATTGCCGCCCGCGGCGCCCTGGAAAAGGGCAAGATTCCCCCGGCGCTGGGCCTGTGGTGGGTGCACGCGATCTTCCTGGCCATCGGCCTCGGCTTGCTCTACTGGGAGCCCATGCGCTTGAAGCGGGCGAGTCGCCGCAGTGCGCTGGAGGTGGCCCGTGGTTAAGCTCGATCGCTACATTGGTAGCAGCGTATTCGTGGCGATCCTTGCGGTGTTGGGGATCATCCTCGGTCTGGCCACCCTGTTTGCCTTCATCGATGAGATGGGCGACGTCAGCGACACCTACACCCTGGCCGACGTCCTCAGCTACGTGCTGTTGACCGCGCCACGTCGTCTCTACGACATGTTGCCGATGGCAGCGCTGATCGGCTGCCTGATCGGCCTCGGCAGCCTGGCCAGCAACAGCGAATTAACCATCATGCGCGCCGCCGGCGTGTCGATCGGACGGATCGTCTGGGCCGTGATGAAACCCATGCTGGTTCTGATGCTGGTGGGTCTGCTGATCGGCGAGTACGTAGCGCCGGCCACCGAAGTCACGGCCCAGGCCAATCGTTCTCTGGCTCAGGGCGGGGGCGATGCGCAGAGCGCCAAGCACGGTTTGTGGCACCGCCAGGGTGACGAGTTCATCCACGTCAACTCGGTCCAGCCCAACGGCCTGCTCTACGGCGTGACCCGCTACCGCTTCGATAACGAGCGGCACATGCTCTCGTCCAGTTTCGCCAAACGCGCCAAGTTCGACGAAGATCACTGGCAGTTAAGCGAAGTCACCACCACGCTGTTTCACGAAAACAGCACCGAAGTCGTCACCACCCCGGAAGAACGCTGGGACGTGGCGCTGAGCCCGCAACTGCTGAGTACCGTGGTGATGTCGCCGGATACCCTGTCAATCAGCGGTTTGTGGGGCTACATCCACTACCTGGCGGACCAAGGCCTGGCGAATGGTCGTTACTGGCTGGCGTTTTGGGTCAAGGTGTTGCAGCCGCTGGTGACCGCCGCGCTGGTGCTGATGGCGATCTCCTTCATCTTCGGGCCGTTGCGTTCGGTGACCCTCGGTCAACGGGTGTTTACCGGCGTACTGGTGGGTTTCACTTTCCGCATCGCCCAGGATTTGCTGGGGCCGTCGAGCCTGGTGTTCGGTTTCTCGCCGTTGTTCGCGGTGCTGGTGCCGGCCGGGATTTGCGCCTTGGCGGGGATCTGGCTGTTGCGTCGAGCCGGTTGATCGCAGATTTTTCCTGCGACGATTGCTCAAGAAACGCCCTGGTCCGATGATCGGGGCGTTTTTGCAGGCAAAGCCGCCCACCGGCGAACGTGACGCTTGCGCCGTGGATCAGGTACAATTCCCGGCTATTTTTCGGCGGGCTATGCCTGCAGCCTTTTTGAGTGTTGATCCGTGAGTGATTTGAGTCATATCCGCAATTTCTCCATCATCGCCCACATTGACCATGGCAAGTCGACGCTGGCCGATCGCTTTATCCAGATGTGCGGTGGCCTGGCCGAACGTGAAATGGAAGCCCAGGTGCTGGACTCCATGGACCTCGAGCGGGAACGCGGGATCACCATCAAGGCCCACAGCGTTACTCTCTATTACACCGCCCGCGATGGCATCAAGTATCAGCTGAACTTCATTGACACCCCCGGCCACGTCGACTTCACCTATGAAGTCAGCCGTTCCCTGGCGGCCTGTGAAGGTGCATTGCTGGTGGTTGACGCCGGTCAAGGCGTGGAAGCGCAGTCGGTAGCCAACTGCTACACCGCCATCGAGCAGGGCCTGGAGGTCATGCCGGTACTGAACAAGATCGACCTGCCACAGGCCGATCCAGACCGTGTCAAAGAAGAAATCGAGAAAATCATCGGCATCGATGCCACCGACGCCGTCGAATGCAGCGCCAAGACCGGCCTGGGCGTCGACGAAGTGCTCGAACGCCTGGTCCACACCATCCCCGCGCCGACCGGCAATTACGAAGATCCGCTGCAAGCGTTGATCATCGACTCCTGGTTCGACAACTACCTGGGCGTCGTGTCCCTGGTACGCGTGCGCCATGGCCGAGTGAAGAAGGGCGACAAGATCCTGGTCAAATCCACCGGCAAAATCCACCTGGTGGACAGCGTCGGTGTATTCAACCCGAAACACACCGCCACCGCCGACCTCAAGGCCGGCGAAGTGGGCTTCATCATCGCCGGCATCAAGGACATCCACGGTGCGCCGGTCGGTGACACCCTGACCCTCAGCTCGACGCCGGACGTCGACGTGCTGCCAGGTTTCAAACGCATCCAGCCGCAGGTCTACGCCGGTCTGTTCCCCGTCAGCTCCGACGACTTCGAAGATTTCCGCGAAGCCCTGCAAAAGCTCACGCTTAACGACTCGTCGTTGCAGTACACCCCGGAAAGCTCCGACGCCCTGGGCTTCGGTTTCCGCTGCGGGTTCCTCGGCATGCTGCACATGGAAATCATCCAGGAGCGCCTCGAGCGCGAGTACGACCTGGACCTGATCACCACGGCGCCAACGGTTATTTTCGAGCTGTTGCTGAAAACCGGTGAAACGATTTACGTCGACAACCCGTCGAAGCTTCCGGACCTGTCTTCGATTGAAGACATGCGTGAGCCGATCGTGCGGGCCAATATTCTTGTGCCGCAAGAGCACCTGGGCAACGTCATTACCCTGTGCATCGAGAAGCGTGGCGTGCAGCACGACATGCTGTTCCTCGGTACGCAGGTCCAGGTGACCTACGATTTGCCGATGAACGAAGTGGTCCTGGACTTCTTCGATCGTCTCAAATCCACCAGCCGCGGCTATGCTTCGCTGGATTACCACTTTGATCGCTACCAGTCGGCCAATCTGGTCAAGCTGGATGTGCTGATCAACGGCGACAAGGTCGATGCCCTGGCGTTGATCGTGCACCGTGACAACGCGCACTACAAAGGTCGCCAGTTGACCGAGAAGATGAAAGAACTGATTCCTCGTCAGATGTTCGACGTCGCGATCCAGGCCGCCATCGGCGGGCAGATCATTGCGCGGACCTCGGTCAAGGCGCTCAGAAAGAACGTATTGGCCAAATGCTACGGTGGTGACGTTAGCCGTAAGCGCAAGCTGTTGGAAAAGCAAAAGGCCGGTAAGAAACGCATGAAGCAAGTCGGCAACGTGGAAATTCCACAGGAAGCCTTCCTTGCAGTGCTCAGGTTGGATAGTTAGGTCCTATGTCACTAAATTTCCCGCTGTTGCTGGTCATCGCTGTTTTCGTCTGCGGCTTGTTGGCGTTGCTCGACCTGGTTTTCCTGGCGCCGCGCCGACGCTCCGCCATTGCCGCCTATCAGGGCAGCGTCAGCCAGCCTGATGTGGTGGTGGTCGAGAAACTCAACAAAGAGCCTTTGCTGGTCGAATACGGCAAATCGTTCTTTCCGGTGCTGTTCATCGTCCTGGTGCTGCGTTCGTTCCTGGTGGAACCGTTCCAGATCCCGTCGGGCTCGATGAAGCCAACTCTGGACGTGGGCGATTTCATTCTGGTGAACAAGTTTTCCTACGGGATTCGTTTGCCAGTGATCGACAAGAAAGTCATCGAAGTCGGTGATCCGCAACGCGGCGATGTGATGGTGTTCCGCTACCCAAGCGACCCGAGCGTCAACTACATCAAGCGGGTGGTTGGCCTGCCGGGCGACCAGATTCGCTACACCGCTGACAAGCACCTGTTCGTCAACGGCGAGTCGATCGCCGAGCAACTTGTGGGCACCGAACCCGGCACCTTGGGCAGCGCCGAGCTGTACAAGGAAAAACTCGGCGAAGCCGAGCACCTGATCCGCAAAGAAATGACCCGTTACCGCGCCACGCCGGACCGTTCCTGGACCGTGCCGGCCGGACACTATTTCATGATGGGCGACAACCGCGACAACTCCAACGACAGCCGTTACTGGGATGATCCGAACATTCCCAAGGACGTACTGGGCATGGTTCCCGACAAGAACATCGTCGGCAAGGCCTTCGCCGTCTGGATGAGCTGGCCGGAACCCAAACTCAGCCACCTGCCTAATTTCTCGCGGGTAGGCTTGATCAAGTAAACACACACGGCGCTGTTGAACACAGCGCCGAATGCATTTCTGGAGTCGACACAATCGGCGCCTGCGCATGAAGCCAATGATATTCAGGACGTTATTTTTGAACACAGCGTTAATTGTCCCAAGCCTGCGCCGCCTTTCGGCGATGGCGGTGGAATTCAGCCACGAACTCAGCGTGGGTAAACCGTGAGCGTCTCCTTAAGCCGTCTAGAGCGTCAGCTCGGCTACACCTTCAAGGACCAGGAACTGATGGTCCTGGCCCTGACCCACCGCAGTTTTGCCGGGCGCAACAACGAGCGCCTGGAATTCCTCGGTGACGCTATCCTTAACTTCGTCGCCGGCGAGGCTTTGTTCGACCGCTTCCCACTGGCCCGCGAAGGCCAATTGTCGCGATTGCGCGCGCGCCTGGTGAAAGGCGAGACCCTGGCCGTGCTGGCCCGCGGCTTCGACTTGGGCGAGTACTTGCGCCTGGGCTCCGGCGAATTGAAAAGCGGCGGCTTCCGTCGCGAGTCGATTCTGGCCGATGCCCTCGAAGCGCTGATCGGGGCCATTTACCTCGATGCCGGCATGGACATGGCGCGCGAGCGCGTACTGGCCTGGCTGGCAGGTGAGTTCGAAGGTCTGACCCTGGTCGACACCAATAAAGATCCGAAAACGCGCCTGCAGGAATTTTTGCAGTCCCGTGCCTGTGAACTGCCGCGTTACGAAGTGGTGGATATCCAGGGTGAACCGCATTGCCGCACGTTCTTCGTCGAATGCGAGATCACCTTACTGAATGAAAAAAGCCGAGGTCAGGGTGTGAGCCGTCGTATTGCCGAACAGGTAGCGGCCGCCGCAGCACTGATAGCCCTGGGCGTGGAGAATGGCCATGACTGATTCAACCGCAACTCGCTGTGGCTATGTTGCCATCGTCGGCCGTCCGAACGTGGGCAAGTCCACGTTGCTGAACCACATCCTCGGGCAGAAGCTGGCGATCACCTCGCGCAAGCCGCAGACCACCCGCCACAACATGCTCGGCATCAAGACCGAAGGCGCCGTGCAGGCGATCTACGTCGACACCCCCGGCATGCACAAGGGCGGCGAAAAGGCCCTGAACCGCTACATGAACAAAACCGCTTCGGCGGCGTTGAAAGACGTCGACGTGGTGATCTTCGTGGTTGACCGCACCAAGTGGACCGACGAAGACCAGATGGTGCTGGAGCGCGTGCAGTACGTCACCGGCCCGCTGATCGTCGCATTGAACAAGACCGATCGCATCGAAGATAAAGCCGAACTGATGCCGCACCTGAGCTGGTTGCAGGAACAACTGCCGAACGCGCAGATCATGCCGATCTCGGCGCAGCACGGGCACAATCTCGAAGCGCTGGAGCGAGTGATCGCCGGTCACCTGCCGGAAAATGACCACTTCTTCCCGGAAGACCAGATCACCGACCGCAGCAGCCGTTTCCTCGCCGCCGAACTGGTGCGCGAGAAAATCATGCGCCAGATGGGTGCGGAGTTGCCGTACCAGATCACTGTCGAAATCGAAGAGTTCAAGCAGCAGGGCAAGACCTTGCACATCCATGCGCTGATCCTCGTCGAACGTGACGGCCAGAAGAAAATCATCATTGGCGACAAGGGCGAGCGCATCAAGCGCATCGGCACCGAAGCGCGCAAGGACATGGAGCTGTTGTTCGACTCCAAGATCATGCTCAACCTGTGGGTCAAGGTGAAGGGTGGCTGGTCCGATGACGAGCGCGCACTGCGGTCGTTGGGTTACGGCGACCTGTAACTCCGGTTCTGATACACAGCAACACCCTGTGGGAGCGGGCTTGCCCGCGATGAGGATGTAACATTCAGCAGAGATGTTGACTGTCAGTCCGCCATCGCGGGCAAGCCCGCTCCCACATTTGCTTTGTGTTGATATAAAAACGGCACTCCTTCAGCGAGACATTCATGTCGCAAACCCCGCCAATCGCCCAGCCTGCCTACGTCCTCCACTCCCGCGCCTACCGCGAAACCAGTGCGTTGGTGGATTTCCTCACGCCGCAAGGGCGGCTGCGGGCGGTGTTGCGCAGTGCGCGGGGCAAGGCCGGGACCCTGGCGCGGCCATTTGTGCCGCTGGACGTGGAGTTTCGCGGCAAAGGCGAACTGAAAAACGTCGGGCGCATGGAAAGCGCCGGGGTCTCCACCTGGCTCAATGGCGAGGCGCTGTTCAGCGGCTTGTACCTCAACGAACTGCTGATCCGCTTGCTGCCCGCCGAAGACCCGCACCCCGGGGTGTTCGATCACTACGCCGCGACCTTGCTGGCGCTGGCTGAAGGGCGGCCGCTGGAGCCGTTACTGCGATCATTCGAATGGCGTTTACTGGATGACCTCGGCTATGGTTTTGCGCTGAGCGCTGACATCCACGGCGAGCCGATCGCCCCGGACGGTTTGTATCGCTTGCAGGTGGATGCCGGCCTGGAGCGGGTTTTCCTGTTACAGCCCGGCCTGTTCAACGGCACCGAACTGCTGGCCATGGCCGACGCCGACTGGTCCGCGCCCGGCGCGTTGTCGGCGGCCAAGCGTCTGATGCGCCAGGCATTGGCGGTGCACCTGGGCGGTCGTCCGCTGGTCAGCCGCGAGCTGTTTCGCAAGCCGTAGTCTCCCCGTATGCTGTGCGCCGAATCTTTCAAATTCAGGAGCGCTTCCGTGACCACCAGCAATCGCATTCTTCTTGGCGTGAACATCGACCACGTTGCCACCCTGCGTCAGGCCCGTGGCACGCGCTACCCCGACCCGGTCAAGGCTGCGCTGGACGCAGAAGAGGCGGGTGCTGACGGCATCACCGTGCATTTGCGCGAAGACCGCCGGCATATCCAGGAACGCGATGTGCTGGTGCTCAAAGATGTGCTGCAAACCCGCATGAATTTTGAAATGGGCGTCACCGAGGAAATGATGGCGTTCGCCGAGCGCATCCGCCCGGCGCACATCTGCCTGGTGCCGGAAACCCGTCAGGAACTGACCACCGAGGGTGGCCTCGACGTTGCCGGCCAGGAAGCGCGGATCAAAGCGGCGGTGGAGCGGCTGTCGAAGATCGGCGCGGAAGTGTCGTTGTTCATCGATGCTGACGAGCGCCAGATCGCCGCGTCCAAACGCGTTGGCGCGCCGGCTATCGAACTGCACACCGGCCGTTATGCCGACGCCGAGACCCCGACCGAGGTCGCCGAAGAACTCAAGCGCGTAGCCGATGGCGTGGCGTTTGGCCTGGCGCAGGGTTTGATCGTCAACGCTGGGCATGGCTTGCACTACCACAACGTCGAAGCCGTGGCCGCGATCAAAGGCATCAACGAGCTGAACATCGGCCACGCGCTGGTGGCTCATGCGTTGTTCGTTGGCTTCAAGTCGGCAGTGGCTGAGATGAAGGCGTTGATCCTGGCGGCTGCGTTAAAGGGTTGAGATCGGCTGCGCTGCCATCGCTGGCAAGCCAGCTCCCACAGGGTTTGCGTCGACTATGACAGTGGGGTTACCGCAGGACCTGAGGCAAATCGACAGCGCTGCCATCGCTGGCAAGCCAGCTCCCACAGGGTTTGCGTCGACTATGACAGCGGGGTTGACCGCAGGACCTGAGGCAAATCGACAGCGCTGCCATCGCTGGCAAGCCAGCTCCCACAGGTTTTGTGTCGACTATGACAGTGGGGTTGACCGCGGGACTTGTGGGAGCGAGCCTGCTCGCGAAAGCGTTGTGACAGTCGACAGAAATGTTGAGTGTTGAACGGTAGTCGCGAGCAGGCTCGCTCCCACATTGGTGTGTGTTGAGGCTTACAGCGGCGGCGTTTCCTGATTCGGCTTGCTCTTGTCGATCCCTGGCACATGCAGCGCGCCTTCGGCCACCTGGTCGCCTTCCAGTTGCGGCTGTGTGACCCAGGTCAGGATGTCGTAGTAGCGGCGAATGTTCGCCACGAAGTGCACCGGTTCGCCGCCTCGGGCGTAGCCGTAGCGGGTTTTGCTGTACCACTTCTTCTCGGACAGGCGCGGCAGGATTTTCTTCACGTCCAGCCATTTGTTCGGGTTCAGCCCTTCCTTGGCCGCCAGTTTGCGCGCGTCATCCAGATGGCCGCTGCCGACGTTGTACGCTGCCAGGGCGAACCAGGTGCGGTCCGGCTCCATGATCGAATCGTCGAGTTGATCCTTCATGTAGGCCAGGTACTTGGCGCCGCCCATGATGCTCTGCTTCGGATCAAGCCGATTTGACACGCCCATGGCCTGCGCGGTGTTCTGGGTCAGCATCATCAGACCGCGCACGCCGGTCTTGGACGTAACGGCCGCTTGCCATAGCGATTCCTGATAACCGACCGCCGCCAGCAGTCGCCAGTCGACCTTTTCCTTCTTGGCGTAGGTCTTGAAGTGCTGTTCGTACTTGGGCAAGCGTTGCTGCAAGTGCTGGGCGAAGGTGGTGGCGCCCATGTAGCCGAGCACGTCGACGTGGCCGTAGTAGCGATCTTTCAGGCGTTGCAGGGTGCCGTTTTTTTGCACCTTGTCGAGGTAATCGTTGATTTCGCTGAGCAGGCTATTGTCTTCGCCGGCGGCCACGGCCCAGCTCTGGTTGCTGGCGTCGCCCAGATCGAAGGCCACTTGAATGTTGGGGAAGTAGACCTGGTTCATCGCCACTTCGTTGGAGTCCACCAGCGTCAGGTCGATCTGGCCTTCGTCGACCATACGCAGCAGGTCGACCACTTCTACCTGATCGGACTCTTCGTATTCAATGCCGGGGTATGTCAGCTTCAACTGCGCCAGTTGCTCGGCGTGGGTGCTGCCCTTGAGCACCATGATCTTCTTGCCCACCAGGTCCCCCGCATCGGTCGGCCGCGATTGGCCGTTGCGGTAGATCACTTGCGGGGTGACTTCGAGGTAAGAATGGGAAAACCGCACCTGCTTTTTGCGCGGTTCGCTGCTGACCAGGCCGGCCGCCGCCAGCACCGGGCCGTTGGGCTTGCCGAGCTGGTTGAACAAGTCATCGAGGTTGTCAGCGGTCTCGATCTTCAGCTCCACGCCCAGATCGTCGGCGAAACGCTTCACCAGCTCGTATTCGAAGCCGGTTTCACCGTTACGATCCTGAAAGTAGGTGGCGGGGCTGTTGCGGGTAACCACCCGCAGCACACCGTCCTCCTTTATGCGCTCCAGGGTGTTGGGTTTATCAACACAGCCACTGAGCATCAGGAAGAGTCCGGTTGCGATCAGCCATTTGGCGTATCGCGGACGCAAAGCCGTTGGGGAAAACATGTGCGCAGTATACGCAAAGGACCGCGGGCGCCATATCTCGACAGCGAGGGGCTTGTCTGCTAGCCACCGGCAAACCCGCTGCAAGCCTGCAAAAATGGGCGCTGGCCGGTAAATTCCAGACGCAAAATAAGCGTCGACCTGCCCCCTGATGAGGGGCCATCCAGGCGCACGAAGCCCGTGCCGACGTTCGGGTGTTGCCCAGTGTGCCGTTTCGGGTGCCGTCGCGGGCGGTTTAGGCTAGAATGCACGGCCTCAAAGCACACCCCCTTCCCGAGGCTGTCCCGAAGATGTTGATCCTGCGCGGCGCTCCTGCCCTTTCTGCCTTTCGCCACAGCAAACTCCTTGAGCAACTGAGCCAGAAAGTCCCGGCTGTCAGTGGCTTGTATGCTGAATTCGCTCACTTCGCCGAAGTCACCGGCGTCCTGACCGGCGACGAACAGCAGGTGCTCGCGCGCCTTCTGAAGTACGGTCCAAGCGTTCCGGTCCAGGAGCCAAGCGGTCGTTTGTTCCTGGTGTTGCCGCGTTTCGGCACCATTTCGCCGTGGTCGAGCAAGGCCAGCGACATCGCCCGCAACTGCGGCCTGAGCAAGATCCAGCGCCTGGAGCGCGGGATTGCCTTCTACGTCGCCGGCCAGTTCAGCGACGCAGAAGCACAGCTGGTAGCCGACGTGCTGCACGACCGCATGACGCAGATCGTGCTGCAGAACCTCGAGCAGGCCGCCGGCCTGTTCAGCCACGCCGAACCCAAGCCGCTGACCGCCGTCGACGTGTTGGGTGGCGGCCGCGCCGCGCTGGAACAAGCCAACACCGAGCTGGGCCTGGCCCTGGCCGAAGACGAAATCGACTACCTGGTCAACGCCTTTATCGGCTTGAAGCGCAACCCGCATGACATCGAACTGATGATGTTCGCGCAGGCCAACTCCGAGCACTGCCGTCACAAGATCTTCAACGCCAGTTGGGACATCGACGGCCAAAGCCAGGAAAAAAGCCTGTTCGGCATGATCAAGAACACCTACCAGATGCACAGCGAAGGCGTTTTGTCGGCTTATAAGGACAACGCCTCGGTAATCGTCGGCTCCGTCGCCGGCCGCTTCTTCCCGGACCCTGAGACCCGCCAGTACGGCGCGGTGCAGGAACCGGTGCACATCCTGATGAAAGTCGAGACCCACAACCACCCGACCGCGATTGCCCCGTTCCCGGGCGCGTCCACCGGCTCCGGCGGCGAGATTCGCGACGAAGGCGCCACCGGTCGCGGCGCCAAGCCCAAGGCTGGCCTGACCGGTTTCACCGTGTCCAACTTGCAGATCCCAGGCTTCGAACAGCCGTGGGAAGTGCCGTACGGTAAGCCTGAGCGCATCGTCACCGCGCTCGACATCATGATTGAAGGCCCGCTCGGCGGCGCCGCATTCAACAACGAATTCGGCCGTCCGGCCCTGACCGGTTACTTCCGGACCTTCGAACAGTCGATCACCACCCCTCGTGGCGATGAAGTTCGCGGTTACCACAAGCCGATCATGCTCGCAGGCGGCATGGGCAACATCCGCGCCGAACACGTGCAGAAAGGCGAAATCACCGTCGGCTCGAAGCTGATCGTGCTCGGCGGCCCGGCCATGTTGATCGGCCTCGGCGGCGGCGCGGCATCCTCCATGGCCACCGGCACCAGCTCGGCAGACCTCGACTTTGCTTCCGTGCAACGGGAAAACCCGGAAATGGAGCGTCGCTGCCAGGAAGTCATCGACCGTTGCTGGCAACTGGGCGACAAAAACCCGATCAGCTTCATCCACGACGTGGGTGCGGGTGGTCTGTCCAACGCCTTCCCGGAACTGGTTAACGACGGCAACCGCGGTGGCCGCTTCGAACTGCGCAACATTCCAAACGACGAGCCGGGCATGGCGCCGCACGAAATCTGGAGTAACGAATCCCAGGAACGCTACGTTCTGGCGGTCGGCCCGGCCGACTTCGAACGCTTCCAGGCGATTTGCGAGCGCGAGCGCTGCCCGTTCGCCGTGGTCGGCGAAGCGACTGCCGAGCCACAACTGACCGTGACCGACAGCCACTTCGGCAACAGCCCGGTGGACATGCCGCTCGAAGTGCTGCTGGGCAAAGCCCCGCGCATGCACCGTTCGGCGGTTCGCGAAAACGAGCTGGGCGATGATTTCGATCCGTCGACCCTCGACATCGCTGAATCCATCGAGCGCGTGCTGCACCACCCGGCCGTGGCCAGCAAGAGCTTCCTCATCACCATTGGCGACCGCACCATCACCGGCCTCGTGGCCCGTGACCAGATGGTCGGCCCATGGCAAGTGCCGGTGGCCGACGTGGCTGTCACTGCCACCAGTTTCGACGTCTACACCGGCGAAGCCATGGCCATGGGTGAGCGTACGCCGTTGGCCCTGCTGGACGCCCCGGCGTCGGGCCGCATGGCCATCGGTGAAACCCTGACCAACATCGCCGCGTCGCGCATCGCCAAGATCTCCGATATCAAGTTGTCGGCGAACTGGATGTCGGCCGCCGGTCACCCAGGCGAAGACGCGCGTTTGTACGACACCGTGAAAGCGGTCGGCATGGAGCTGTGCCCTGAGCTGGGCATCACCATCCCGGTCGGCAAGGACTCGATGTCCATGGCCACCCGCTGGACCGACGAAGGCGTCGACAAAACCGTGACCTCGCCGATGTCGCTGATCGTGACCGGTTTCGCGCCTGTGGCAGACATCCGTCAGACCCTGACGCCAGAACTGCGCATGGACAAAGGCACCACCGACCTGATCCTGGTCGATCTCGGTCGCGGGCAGAACCGCATGGGCGCTTCGATCCTTGCACAAGTGCACGGCAAACTCGGCTCGCAAGCGCCGGACGTCGACGACGCCGAAGACCTCAAAGCCTTCTTCGCGGTGATCCAGGGCCTCAACGCCGACGGTCACCTGCTGGCGTACCACGACCGTTCCGACGGTGGCCTGCTCACCACGGCGGTGGAAATGGCCTTCGCCGGCCACTGCGGCCTGAGCCTGAACCTCGATGGCCTGGCGGAAACCTCCGCCGACATCGCGGCGATCCTGTTCAACGAAGAACTCGGCGCGGTAATCCAGGTGCGCCAGGACGCCACTCCAGACATCCTCGCGCAGTTCAGCGCGGCGGGCCTGGGCGAGTGCGTGTCGGTAATCGGCCAGCCAATCAACAATGGCCAGATCAACATCACCTTCAACGGCGACACCGTGTTCGAAGGCCAGCGCCGTCTGCTGCAACGCCAGTGGGCCGAGACCAGCTACCAGATCCAGCGCCTGCGCGACAACGCCGAGTGTGCCGAGCAAGAGTTCGACGTGCTGCTGGAAGAAGACAACCCGGGCCTGAGCGTCAAGCTCAGCTACGACGTCAACCAGGACGTGGCCGCGCCTTACATCAAGAAAGGCATTCGCCCACAAGTGGCAGTGCTGCGTGAGCAGGGCGTCAACGGTCAGGTGGAAATGGCTGCTGCGTTCGACCGCGCCGGGTTCAACGCGATCGACGTGCACATGAGCGACATCCTTGCCGGTCGCGTTGACCTCGACGAGTTCAAAGGTCTGGTGGCCTGCGGCGGTTTCTCCTACGGCGACGTGCTCGGTGCCGGCGAAGGCTGGGCCAAGTCGGCGCTTTTCAACAGCCGTGCCCGCGACGCGTTCCAGAGCTACTTCGAACGCAACGACACCTTCGCCCTGGGCGTGTGCAACGGGTGCCAGATGATGTCCAACCTGCACGAACTGGTGCCGGGCAGCGAGTTCTGGCCGCACTTTGTGCGCAACCGCTCGGAGCAGTTCGAAGCCCGCGTGGCCATGGTGCAGATCCAGGAGTCGAACTCGATCTTCCTGCAAGGCATGGCCGGTTCGCGCATGCCGATCGCCATCGCCCACGGTGAAGGTTTCGCCGAGTTCGAGAACGAAGAAGCGCTGCTCGAAGCCGACCTGTCCGGTTGCGTGGCGATGCGTTTCGTCGACAACCACGGCAAAGTCACCGAGAAATACCCGGCCAACCCGAACGGCTCGCCCCGTGGCATCACCGGCCTCACCAGCCGCGACGGCCGCGTGATGATCATGATGCCGCACCCGGAGCGGGTGTTCCGCGCCGTGCAAAACTCGTGGCGCTCGGAAGAGTGGACCGAAGATGCACCGTGGATGCGCATGTTCCGTAACGCCCGCGTGTGGGTGAACTAAGCGCCGTGTACAAGCTGTGCTTTTTTGTTCCCGACAGCCATGTCGAGGTGGTTAAAGGCGCTGTGTTTGCTGCCGGTGGCGGGCGGATCGGTGCTTATGACCACTGCGCCTGGCAGGTGCTGGGCCTGGGTCAGTTTCGGCCATTGGATGGCAGTCAGCCGTTTATTGGCGAAGCGGGCCGGGTCGAGCAGGTTGAGGAATGGAAGGTGGAGTTGGTGGTGGCGGATGAGTTGATTGTGGCTGTAGTGGCTGCGTTGAAGCGTAGCCATCCGTACGAGACGCCGGCTTATGAGGTATGGCGGTTGGAGGAGTTTTGATTCTTCTGCTGCTGGAATGAGGAACCCGCCGAGGGTGATTTCGGCGGGTTTTTTATTGCCTCGGAATTTAGCCCTGGATGCTCGGTGTCTGTCTGGTAGTCGACTGATTACTGACGGCTGCACCTAGGCCGCTGTGGGAGCTGCGGTGCGACGATTCGACTTGCCAGCGATGGCGTCGACAGGCGACCTGGCTTTCTGGTGTACATATCCGTTGCTGCGGTAACGGCTGCTCACGGTTTCGCCCTTACGGCGAGGCACTTTTG
>NZ_JAVLSB010000024.1:0-83977 GCF_031583775.1 Pseudomonas rhizozeae | reverse complement strand
GTGCGCCGAGGCGGCCTTCTAGCCGACCTGGCTTCGGGTTGTACGTAATTCTGTGGGAGCGGGCTTGCCCGCGATGGCGTCAGTGCAGTCGACGCTTGTTGGCCCGATACACCGCTATCGCGAGCAAGCTCGCTCACACAGTGTTCGGTGTCCATGGCTACCGCAGTCAACACACAAACCGGTCGGCTGAGGACTGGCCCTGTTAAGTGGTCGCCATCGGACTCTGCCGACACTTCAACACCAGCCGCGCGCCGCCATTTGGGCGGCTGCCGACGTCCAGCGTAAAGCCGTGCAGGCTGACGATCGCCGCGACAATCGATAGCCCCAGACCAAAACCGCTCTGCTGGCTACTGCCCTCCGCGCGATAGAAGCGCTGGAATACCGCCACCCGTTCGCTTTCCGGAATACCGGGGCCAGAGTCGAGAACTTCGATGCGGGTGCTGCCGGCCTCGTCGACGCCGCGCAAGATCACTTCACCGCCCGCCGGGGTGAATTTGATCGAGTTGCTCAGCAGGTTGGCCACCGCCTCGAACAGCAGCGCCCGGTCGCCATTGATCGACGGAAGGCTCGTTGGGGCTTCGAGGCGGAAGCGCAATTCGCCTTCTTCGGCCAGCGGCAGATAGAAGTCGTGCAGTTCCTGCAGCAACGGCAGCGGATCGAGTTGCACGAACCCTGAGCGACGTTGCCGGTCTTCCAGTTCGGAAATCCGCAACAGACCCCGAAACCGCGCCATCAAGGTGTCCGCCTCGCCGAGCACTGAATCCAGTTGCCCGGCGATTTCCGAGCCTTCGCCGGCCTGTTGCTGCATGCGGTATAGCTGCGCGCGCAAGCGGGTCAACGGAGTGCGCAGGTCGTGGGCAATGTTGTCGCAGACGCCTTTGACCTCATTCATCAGATGCTCGATACGTTCGAGCATGGCGTTTACGATCGCGGCGAGCATGTCCAGTTCGTCGCGGCGGTTGGACAGCGGCAAGCGGTGGGTGAGGTCGCCGGCGACAATGGCTTCAGCGCTGGCCTGGATGTCGCGGATGCGCCGCAACGGCCGGCGCCGCAGCAGGTGCCAACCGGCAACACCGGGGAGGATGGTCAGGGTCACGCCCCAGAACAACGCGTGCAGGATGATCCGGGTCACGGCGGTCAGCGAGCCGTTGTCGCGCACCAGCACCAGCCAGCGACCGTCTTCGGTCTGGGTCGCCACCGCGTCGCAACTGTCGGCGGGCAGGGTCGGGTCGTTGGAGGCCGCGCAGTCGCGCAGCATGTGGATTTTGCCGTCCATGGGCAGGCCCGCGGGGATCGACTGCAGCGGGCCGTGCAATGGCCGGCGCTGGTCATCGAACAGGCCATAGGCATCGAGGCCGGGGATGTCGAAGCTCATGCTGACATTCAGCGCATCGACCAGTTGCGGACCCTCGAAGCGCGAGAACAAATGCTGGCGCTGCATCAGCGAATGCTTGGCGAGGTTGTCCAGGTAATCGGACACCTCGTAGTACATGACGCCCATCAGAATGCCGCTCCAGGTCACGAACAGCGCGCTGTAAAGCGCCAGCAACCGGCTGCTGGAAGAGCGCCAGCCCTTAGACGGGTTCGGCAATGACATAGCCGGAGCCTCGCACGGTGCGGATCAGCGGCACCAGGCCCTGGGGATCGATCTTCTTGCGCAGACGGCCGATGTGCACATCGATCAGGTTGGTCCCGGGATCGAAGTGATAACCCCAGACCTCTTCGAAAATCATCATCCGCGAGAGGATCTGCCCGGTGTTGCGCATCAGGAATTCCAGCAGTTTGTACTCGGTAGGCAACAGGCTCAGGAGTTGCCCGTCGCGGCTGGCTTCGTGGCTGATCAGGTTGAGTTCGAGGTCGGCGACTTTCAAGGTGGTCGCCTGCGCCGTACTGGTGCTCTGGCGGCGCAACAGCACTTCGACCCGCGCCGCCATTTCGTCAGTCGCAAAGGGTTTGGTCAGGTAGTCATCGCCGCCGGCACGCAACCCGCGTACCCGCTCATCGACGTCGGACAGCGCACTGATCATCAGGATCGGCGTCGCCACGCCCATGGTCCGCAGGGTGGTGACGATGGCCAGACCATCGAGCTCGGGCAGCATGCGGTCGAGGGTGATCAAGTCATAGTTGCCATTGGCCGCGCGCTCCAGGCCTTCGCGGCCATTGTCGACCCAGTCCACTTGCAAACCATGGCTGCTGAGTTCGGCAACGATTTCCCGTGCGGTCACGGCGTCGTCTTCGATGGTCAAGATACGGGTCATGGGGCGTGCCTGATATTCGGTGTTAAACGGATAGTGCGCATTTTGCCAAGAAATAGCGGCGGTTATTTAAATAAACCTTCATGTTTGTGGGGTGAACCCTTGATGGCCAGGGCAGACTCGTCAGTAAGTGATATCATATGGCCATAATTTTAAGGGGGGTCGACGGTGCGCACTATTAAAGCAGCAGCCTGGAAGCATTGTTTCATGTTGTGCGTGCTCATCTTACTGGCACTCTCGGCATCATCCATTGATGCGGCCAATACGCCTTGTTCCGGCAAGAAGGGCGGCATCAATCGGTGCGACGGCGATGTGTTCCTGTGCAATGACGGCTCTATCAGCGCGTCGAAGAAGAGCTGTGCGGCCATGTTTGGCCAGCAGGCCGAAGTGCACCGCCCACAACCTTTATTACACAACAGCGATGGTTGCGAGTGCGGCAGTGGTGCCTTTTGCACCGGGCCACGAGGTGGCGTCTATTGCCTGACGCCAAGCGGTAAGAAGAGTTATCGGCGCCAATAGTTGCACTACTGCGTACGGGGCATTTCAACTAGTGCATAAAACCCGCCGATATTGGCCGGACCTTGCAAATTGCAACGTCCTAGGAGTTCACTAATTCTTAACTCTATGAATTAAAAGACTTTATTAAAAGTTTGCGACTGGCACGGCGTCTGCAATTCCTCACTCGACGAGTTGTAACACCATCTTTCATGCCTGGAGCAATACAACAATGATTAGATCCTCAGAGGGTTATTTCGCTGCATCAGAAGAGTCGAGTTCACTCTCGGGCGTCTCCTGGGGCGCGATTTTCGCGGGTGCGGCTGCCGCTGCGGCATTGTCGCTTATCCTCGTATTGCTCGGCTTCGGCCTGGGTTTCTCTGCTGTTTCGCCGTGGGCCAATGAAGGCGTTAGCGCCAAAGGCCTCGGAATATCAACGATTGTCTGGCTCGCGGTGACGCAGATTGTCGCGTCGGGTCTGGGCGGCTACATCGCTGGGCGCCTGCGGGTGAAGTGGGCGAACATGCACGGCGATGAAGTGTATTTCCGCGACACCGCGCATGGCTTCCTCGCCTGGTGCGTGGCGACCCTGGTGACCGCTACCTTGGTAGTCGGTTCGGTGAGCAGCATTGTCAGCGGCGGCGTTCAGGCCGGTGCCAGTGTTGCCGGCGGTGCTGCCACTGCCATGACTGCTGCGGCAGGCAGTGCAGCCGGCAGCACCGACAGTGACCAGTACGGTTACTTTGTTGACAGCCTGTTCCGCGATGACCGGCCAGCCGCCGTCAGCGATGATGCTGCCCGTGGCACTGTCACTCGTATCTTCGTGCAGACACTCAACAACAACGGTCAACTGGCACCAGAAGACCGCACCTACCTGGCGCAACTGGTCGCCCAGCGGACCAACCTGACTCAAGCCGACGCCGAGCGCCGTGTTGACGAAGTGTTCGCCAAGACCCGTAAAGCCGTTGAAGATGCCAAGCTCGCCGCACAACAAGCCGCCGATACCGCTGCTAAAGTCGCTGCAATGACGGCGCTGTGGATGTTCGTCGCGCTGTTGATCGGCGCCTTCTTCGCGAGCTTCTGCGCCACCTTCGGCGGTCGCCGCCGGGATGCCGTGGTGTATCTCGAAAGCGATACCTACGCCACCACCTCCAACTTGCCCCCAGCCCGCTAATTGCCTGAAAGGAGAATCACCATGCGCTCATTACTTCTGTTTTTCCTCGGTGTGCCGATCCCGATCATCATCCTGATTGCTCTGTTTATGCACTGATCCCTCTGAGGCTTCGGCCTTGCGCCGCCCTTACTTCTGGTAGGGGCGGCTTTTTTATTGCCGCATCCGGGCAGGTTTGTCGAAATTGAACGCAAAGTTTGCCGGGCGTTGGCCGATACAAAAAAGCGCAATGGCGCGCAGGGCTGGCCGTTTGTCTTCTGTTTACAGCCATTGGGGGGAATTTCTTGCTATAAACGCACTCCGATAACCGCCTTCAAGCTTGTCGCAGAACAAATCATGGGCTTGTCGGACAAATTCCCTGTCTTTTCTGTTGCTGAGGCCTCAAGTCGGCCTTAGACTGCCGCCCCTCGTAAATTGAGTGCCGGGTGGCGCTTGGAATGTACGGCGCCTTTCCGAGACCGTCAGCGGTCGACCGGAACGCTCCCTGATTCGCCTTAATGCACGTATTTTTTATAGAGAAATCAATGACAAAGGAAAAGTTGCTGGCCATGCCGGCGGATGACTACATGAATGCCGAGCAACAGGCCTTCTTCACCGACCTGCTGCAAGCCATGAAAGTGGAAACCCACGAGCGCATCGAACAGAACCGAATCGCCATTGAAAGCCTGGACACCCCGGCCGACCCGGCTGACGCTGCTTCCGTTGAAGAAGAGCGCACCTGGCTGGTGAACGCGATCGACCGTGACCAGCGCATGCTGCCACAGCTCGAGCGCGCGCTGGACCGGATCAAGGAAGACAGCTTCGGCTGGTGTGATGACAGCGGTGAGCCGATTGGCCTCAAGCGTCTGCTGATCAGTCCGACTACGAAGTACTGCATCGAGGCTCAAGAGCGTCACGAGCAGATTGACAAGCATCAGCGTCAGGCCTGATTTTCGTTTTTTGGGGCTTTGTTTGCGGGCGAGTTCGTTCCACCGGGGGGTTGAGTCGGGTGTGAGGGGGCTTGCCCGATAGGCGTTTGGCTGTTTGCTTAATGTGCTGGTGTTTTTGGGTGTATATCCGTTGCTGCGGTAACGGCTGCTTAGGGTTTCGCCCTTACGGCGAGTTACCTTTTACAAACGCCTAAAAGGTAACCCAAAACGCTCGCCCCTGACGTACGGCCCCTCGCCTAGGCTCGGGGTGCCTTCGCTCCGGCATTCATCCGGGGGCATCGCCCTCCGGTTGGCTTCGCTGGCACCTGCATGCGATGAGCATGACTGCGTCATGCGGCGCTGCGCGCCAATCCCCGGATGAACACCTCCACTCAGCCTTCCGACGGGGCGGGTGGATCAAAATCAAAAGCGCGGCGAGCTGACACTCGACCTGGTGGGGTACGCAATATTGCGGACACCTCCGTTCCCTGTGGGAGCTGCGGTGCGACGATTCGACTTGCCAGCGATGACGACCTGCCAGCCAACCCATCACCATGGGTTTCGCCGCAACCCCTTGTGGCGAGGGAGCTTGCTCCCGCTGGGCGGCGAAGCCGCCCCCAAGTCTGTGCACTCGATTCCACTGACCACCCGAGTTGACGGCCTCCCAGCCAACCAATCCCTGTCAGATGAACCCAAATCCAAATTTTGGGAGCGAGCCTGCTCGCGAATACTGACTGTCTGTCACTACATCTCTATCGCCAGTAAAAGCTCCTTTACCGGCATCCAGCCTGCACCTCACCGCCGCCCCGTCCGCGTACTTACATCCACCCACACCGCCAGCACCAAAATGCTGCCTTTGACGATCATCTGCCAGTAACTGTCGACGTCCAGCATGGACATGCCGTTGTCCAGGCTGCTGATGACCAGTGCGCCCAGCAGTGCGCCGTAGACGGTGCCGGAGCCGCCGCGCATGGAGGTGCCGCCGATGAAGCAGGCGGCGATGGCGTCGAGTTCGCCCATGTTGCCCGCCGAGGGTGAGCCGGCGGCGAGGCGGGCGGTGTTGACGAGGCCGGCGAAGGCGCACATCACGCCCATGATGCCGAAGATCCACAGCTTGACCGCTTGCACGTTGATCCCCGACAGACGCGTCGCTTCCATGTTGCTGCCCACCGCGTAGATCCGGCGGCCGAACACGGTCTGGCTAGTGACGTAGCTGAACACCCCGAGCAAGGTCAGCAATAACAGCACCGGCACCGGGATGCCGTCGTAGCTGTTCAAGGTGTAGACGAACGCTGCGAGGACCGCGCCGATCAGCACCACGCGCAGGCCGTCGCGCAGCAAAGCGTGGGGGGCGAGGCCGTGGCGGGCGCGGTTGAGGCGTTGGCGCCAGGTGAGGAACAGCGTCAGGCCGAACAACAGCACGCCGAGGATGATCCCGGCCAGCGGCGACAGGTAACCCTGGCCCAGGTACACCAGGCTCGGGGACACCGGAGCGATAGTGGTGCCGCCGGTGATGCCCAGCAGCACGCCGCGAAACGCCAGCATGCCGCCGAGGCCGACGATGAAGGAGGGGATGCGCAAGTACGCGGTCAGGTAGCCGTTGCCGAGACCGATCAGCAAGCCGCAGAAGGCGACGATGCTCAGGTTCAGTAGCAACGGCACGTGATAGATCACATCGAGGATCGCCGCCAACCCGCCGAGCAAACCAAGCATCGAGCCCACCGACAAATCAATCTCGCCGCTGATAATCACCAGCACCATGCCGCAGGCCAGGATGCCGGTGATCGACATTTGCCGCAGCAGGTTCGACAGGTTGCGCGGGGTCAGGAAGCCGCCCTCGGTCTGCCAGCTGAAGAACAGCCAGATCAGCACCACGGCAATCAACAAGGCAAGCATTTTGTAGCGGCTGAACACCTGTTTCACTGAAGTCATTAAGCGGATTTCCGGTCAGTAAGGTCTGGCCCGTCGGACTGGCCGAGGGCGGCGCTGAGCACCTGTTCCTGGGTCAGGTCGTGGTTGATGAAGTCGCCGCGCAACTGGCCTTCGCCGATCACCAGTACCCGGTCGGACACGCCAAGCACTTCGGCGAGCTCCGAGGAGACCATGATGATCGCCACGCCTTCGGCGGCAAGGGCGCCCATGAGTTTGTAGATTTCGTACTTGGCGCCAACGTCGACGCCCCGGGTCGGTTCATCGAGGATCAGCACCCGTGGCTTGGTCAGGAGCATTTTCGCCAGCACCGCTTTTTGCTGGTTGCCGCCGGACAGGCTGGTGATCGGCAAAAATGGCGTCGCGGTTTTCAGCTGCATGCGGGCAATTTCATGCTGAATGCTGCCCAGTTCAGCCTCGGCATCCACGCGGCTCAGGCGCGCATAGGAGTCGAGCACGGCAAGGGTGATGTTTTGGCCGACGCCAAGGTCAGGAACGATGCCCTGGCGCTTGCGATCCTCCGGGACCATGCACAGGCCGGCGCGGATCGATTTCAGCGGCGTGCGGGTGTCGATGCGCTGGCCGTCGAGCCAGACTTCGCCTTCGTGGCGGCCGGGGTAGGCGCCGAACAGCGCCGATACCAGCTCCGTGCGCCCGGCGCCGACCAGCCCGGCAATCCCGAGGATTTCCCCGCGACGCAAACTGAACGACACGTCGTCGACCCGTTTGCGCCCGGGGTTGTCGACGTCGTAGCAGGTGATGTGCCGCGCCTCGAACAGCACCTCGCCGACCTCGTGCGGCTCGCGGGGGTAGAGGTTGCTCATCTCGCGGCCGACCATTTGCGTGATGATGCGCCCGGTGTCCATGTCGGCCATGGCGGTGGTGGCGATATGTTTGCCGTCGCGGATCACCGCGATGGTGTCGCAGATTGCTGCCACTTCATCGAGCTTGTGCGAGATGTAGACGCAGGCCACGCCCTTGGCCTTGAGGCCGCGGATGATCTGCAGTAGCACCTCGATTTCCGAGCGGGTCAGGGCCGAGGAGGGTTCGTCGAGTATCAGCAGCCGCGCCTGTTTGTTCAGGGCCTTGGCGATTTCCACCAGTTGCTGGTGGCCGCCGCCGTACTGCGAAACGGGCAGGGCGACGTTGATGTCCGGCACGTTCAGCTCACGCATCAGCGCTTCGGCGCGGTGCATCATCGCCGGGTAGTTCATGCGTCCGCCGGGCAAGGTCAGTTCGTGGCCCATGAAGATGTTTTCCGCGACCGACAGGTCCGGCACCAGGGTCAGCTCCTGATGGATGATGACAATCCCGGCAGCCTCGGTTTCGGCGATCGACTGCGAACGCAAGGGCTGGCCGTCCCAGAGGATTTCGCCGTCCCAGGTGCCGTAGGGGTAGACCGCCGACAGCACCTTCATCAGCGTCGATTTGCCCGCGCCGTTCTCGCCGCACAGGCCGACGCATTCGCCGGGTTTGATCCGGATGTCGATGCCATTCAAGGCGCGCACGCCGTCGAAGGCTTTGACGATTCCATTCATTTCAAGCAAGTAGTCAGACATTGACCGAACTCATACGTGGCAGAAAACCAGGGCAAGCCCTGGTCGCTGAAAACCGTTCGGCGCGGTTACTGGCCGGCGATTTGTGCCTTCGTATAGAAGCCGTCATCTACCAGCAGGTTGACGTTGTCCTTGGTCAGTGAGGTCGGGTTAAGCAGGATGGTGTCGACTTTCTTGCTGCCGTTGTCGTACTCCGAGTTGAACGAAGGCTTCTCGCTGCGCGCCAGTTGCACCGAGAGCTTGGCGGCTTCGGAGGCGATCAGTTTCAGCGGCTTGTACACGGTCATGGTCTGGGTACCGGAAACCACCCGTTTGATCGCCGCCAGGTCCGCGTCCTGGCCGGACACCGGGACCTTGCCCGCAAGCTTCTGCGCGGCCAGGGCCTGGATCGCGCCGCCTGCGGTGGCATCATTGGAGGCGACAATACCGTCGATATTGTTGTGGTTGGCGGTGAGGGCGTTTTCGATGATGCTCAGGGCTTCGGTCGGGCTCCATTCCTTGACCCATTGCTGGCCGACAATCTTGACGTCGCCCTTGTCGATTGCCGGCTGCAGCACTTTCATCTGGCCTTCGCGCAGGATCTTGGCGTTGTTGTCGGTGGGTGCACCGCCGAGCAGGAAGTAGTTGCCCTTGGGCGCGGCACTCAGCACGCCGCTGGCCTGCATTTCCCCGACCTTCGCGTTATCGAACGAGATGTAGGCGTCGATATCGGCGTTGAGGATCAAGCGATCGTAAGACACCACTTTGACCCCGGCCTTCTTGGCTTCGGCCACCACGTTATTGAGCACCGTGGCGTTGAACGGCACGATCACGATGACGTCGACGCCTCGGGCGATCAGGTTTTCAATCTGCGAGATCTGCCGCTGTTCGTTGGCATCGGCCGATTGCACGTAGACCTTGGCGCCCAATTGCTCGGCGGCGGCGGTGAAATAATCACGGTCGCGGGCCCAGCGCTCCAGGCGCAGGTCGTCGATGGAGAAGCCGATCTTGGGGTGTTGAGCGTCGGCCATGGCGCCGTGGCTGATCAGGGCCAGCAGGCCGGTGAGGACGGCGGTTTTAAAAGTTTTCATGTGGGCGTGTCCTTTTATTGTTGTTTAAGACGCACTTCTGAACGGTGTTGCGGAATCGATTAATCCCAGGGCGCTGATCATGCACGCATGACGGCAGAGCCGCCATGCTTGCCTGCAGCGCCCGTGCTTCGCGGCGGTCTCAGGCGTAGATAAAGCGGTTGACTACGCCTTCGAGCATCTCCTGGCGACCGCTCACCGGTTGCGGGTCGAAGCCGTGACTGAAGGCGTGTTCGGCCAAGGATTCGAGGGTGAAATCGCCAGTCAGCACGGCGCGACCGAACGGCTGGTCCCACCCGGCGTAGCGCTGGGTCTTGAACTGCTCAAGGGCATCGTTCTCAATCATTTTCGCCGCGCGCTCCAGGGACAGAGCCAGCACATCCATGCCGGCGACATGGCCGTGGAACAGATCGACTTCATCGAGGCTTTGCCGACGCACCTTCGAGTCGAAGTTATAGCCGCCATTCTGGAAACCGCCGGCCTTGAGAATTTCGTAGGTGACCAAGGTCAGCTCTTCGACACTGTTGGGGAACTGGTCGGTGTCCCAGCCGTTTTGCGGATCGCCGCGGTTGGCGTCGATGCTGCCGAAGATCCCGAGGGACGCGGCGGTCGCGACTTCATGCTGGAAGCTGTGGCCGGCCAGGGTCGCGTGGTTGGCTTCGATGTTGACCTTGATTTCCTTCTCCAGACCGAACTGCTGCAAGAAGCCAAACACCGTGGCGCTGTCGTAATCGTATTGGTGCTTGGTGGGTTCCTGAGGTTTGGGTTCGATCAGCAGGTCGCCGGTAAAACCGATCTTGTACTTGTGCTCGACCACCATGCGCATAAAGCGCCCGAGCTGTTCGCGCTCGCGTTTGAGGTCGGTGTTGAGCAGGGTTTCGTAGCCTTCACGACCACCCCACAGCACGTAGTTCGAGCCTTTCAAACGCAGGGTGGCGTTCATCGCGCTGAACACTTGCGCGGCGGCGTAGGCGAACACTTCCGGATCCGGGTTGCTGGCCGCGCCCGAGGCAAAGCGCCGGTTGCTGAAACAGTTGGCGGTGCCCCACAGTAACTGGATGCCGCTGCGTTCCTGGTGTTGCTCGAGTTGATCGACCATCTGCGCAAAGTTGTTGCGGTACTCCTTGAGGCTTGCGCCTTCCGGAGCGACGTCGGTGTCGTGGAAGCTGTAGTAGTCGATGCCGAGTTTGCTGAAGAACTCGAACGCCGCTTCGGCTTTGTCCCGGGCTTGTTGCATCGGATCGGTAGCGCGGTGCCACGGGCGCTGGAAGGTCCCGGCGCCGAACACGTCACTGCCCGGCCAGACGAAGGTGTGCCAGTAACAGGCAGCCATGCGCAGGTGTTCGCGCATCGGTTTGCCGAGCACGATCTTATCGGCGTCGTAGTAGCGGAAGGCGAGGGGCGAGGTGCTGCCGGGGCCCTCGAAACGGATCTGTTCAACGGCGGGAAAGTAAGTCATCAGCCATGCCTTATTGTTTTTGGAAGGGGTCGCTAGCGTGTTCTGGATAGTAGCAACGGCCCCGCGCTCGGCGATTATGAAAATCACCAAGTGCCTGTGCGATTTTAACTATTGAGCTGGATGCCGATCTGCGCCTAGTCTGTCGAACCTGGCCCGGAGCACCTTGATGAAGACCGTTCCTCCCGTTCACCGCATCGCGCTGTTGTTCAACGGCAGCAAAATCTACGACCGCGGCATCATCAGTGGCATCGGCAGCTATTTGAGCAGCACGCGAGTGAGCTGGGACCTGTTTCTTGAAGAGGACTTTTCGGTCCGGCTCAAGGGCATCGAGGGCTGGCAGGGCGACGGCATCATTGCCGACTTCGACGACCCGGCGGTGGAGCAGGCGCTGGCGCAGATTCACTTGCCAGTGGTGGCCGTCGGCGGCTCCTACGCGGATCCGCAGGCCTATCCGCAGCACATTCCCTACGTCGCGACCGACAACGGCGCGCTGATCAAACTCGCCTACGAGCATTTGATCGAGGCCGGACTGACCCGTTTCGCCTGCTTCAGCCTGCCCGAGGCGCAAAGCAATCGCTGGGCCCAGGAGCGGGAAAAAGCCTTCCATGCCTTGCTTAAGCGCGATGGTCTGAGCGGGCAGGTTTACCGAGGTTTGAGCACCAGCGCGCCACTGTGGGACAGTGCCGTCGAGCAGCAGATTGCCTGGCTGCACAGTTTGCCCAAGCCGATCGGCATCATCGCTGTCAGCGACGCCCGCGCCCGGCAGTTGCTGCAAGCCTGTCTGACGGCCGGCATCGCGGTGCCGGAGCAGGTGGCGTTAATTGGCATCGACAATGATCCGCTGACCCGCACCCTGACCCGCGTGCCGCTCAGTTCGGTGATGCAGGGCACCGAACGCATGGGTCGCACCGCGGCGAAATTGCTGCACCAGATGCTGCACGGGTTGCCGTCCACCGGCAGCCAGATTCTGGTGCCGCCGGAAGCCATCAATGTGCAGACTTCAAGTCTGCACAAACCCCTCGGCCATCCTTATGTGATGCAGGCGCGGCACTTTATTCGGCAGTTCGCCTGCCAGGGCATCAAGACCGAGCAAGTGGCCAATTACGTCGGGGTTTCACGCTCGTCCCTGGAGGCGCATTTTCGCAGTGAACTGGGGCGCAGTGTTCACGATGAAATCCTCGCCTTCAAGCTGACGGCAGCGGCCGACAGCCTGCGCAAGTCGTCGGTGGGCATCGCCGAGATCGCCCAGGCCTGTGGCTTCAAGTCGGCGCAATACCTGCACTATGTGTTCAAGCGCGAGTTCGGCTGTACGCCCCGGCAATACCAGCAGACCACGCCCGTGACTCGCTAAGGGCTAGCGGGAAATGATCCCGTGGTCGATGGCGTATTTCACCAGCAACGCCGGTTTGTCGATGTTGAGCTTGCGGCGGATGCTCAGGCGATGGGTTTCCACGGTGCGTACGCTGATGTCCAGCTCCCGGGCCATTTCCTTGTTGTTCAGGCCCTGGGCCATTTTGTACAGGACCTGGCTTTCCCGGGGTGTCAGTTCGTTATCGGTGTTTTTGTCGGCAATCAGGCGCTGAGCGATTTGTGCGCTGTAGAAGGTGCCGCCGCTGGCGATGGCCTCGATGGCGGCGATGATTTCCCGTGAGGGTGCATTCTTCAGCACATAGCCGCTGGCTCCGGAGCGCACTGACTCACTGACGTATTCGTAATTGTCGTACATGCTCAGCACCAGCACCTTGAGCGCCGGGTATTGCGCGCGCAGCACCCTAGTCAGCTCCAGGCCGTTCATGTCCTTGAGGCTGATGTCCACCAGCAGCAAGGCAGGCGTGCAGCGGCCGACCATCTCGATGGCGTCTTCGGCATTGTCGGCTTCACCCACCACCTCCAAGGGCTCCATCACCGCCAGCAGCGCTTTGATGCCGTCGCGCACCAGCGAGTGGTCGTCAACCAGGGCAACGCGGATCGGGTGGGGCAGGTTCATCGCAAGGTTCACTCTTATTGTGGTGGGTCAGCGTGGGTTCGGGTTGATCGGCAGCAGCACGTCCAGTTCACTGCGCCCGGGCACCGAGGTCAAGACAAAGCGGCCGCCAAAGTGCTCGACCCGTTCGCGGATGTTGCGCAGACCGATCCCGGCCTGGCGGTGTTCTACCTGTGCGACGTTGAAGCCGATACCGTCGTCGACCAGGGTCAGACGTACGGCACCTTCGCAGCCTTGCAGGGTGATGGACACGCTTTTCGCCTGGGCGTGACGTTCGATATTGGTCAGGCCTTCCTGCACGATGCGGAACAGCGAGACGTGCGCGCCATCGACCAGGTCGCAATCGCAGCCATCATTGCTGTAGCTCACCACCAGCCCGCTGCGTTGTTCGAATTCAGCCGCCAGTTGGCCGATCGCCGCCGGCAGGCCGAGGGTGTCGAGCAAAGACGAACGCAGGTCGTGGGACAAACTGCGCACTTCGCCGATCGCCTCGCCGAGTCGCTCGATGGCCTCGCGCAAAATCCCCAGGCCACGGTCCTGGCCTTTCTCCAGCACATGGCTGGCCAGCTCGAACTGAAACTTGATCGACACCAGCACCTGGCTGATGCCGTCGTGCAGTTCCCGAGACACCCGCGAGCGTTCTTCTTCCTGCAGACTGACGATGCGTTGGGTCAGGCGCTGCAGCTTCTTGTCCGCCAGGCGATGCTCGCTGACGTTGAGGGTCATGCCGCTGATGAATACAAACAACACCGCGACCAGCGCCACCGCGGCAATCGCCAGCATGGTGGTGCGGATGCCTTCGGCAACTTCGTCGCGGGCTTGCTGGGTGGCGCGCTCGACGTCTTCGAGGTAAATCCCGGTGCCGAGCATCCAGCCCCAGTGATCGAGCATTACCACATAGGCCAGTTTGTCGGTGACCTGGCCAGAGGAGGGCTTGTTCCAGGCGTAACGCTGGAAGCCTTCACCCGAGGCCGCACTGTTCAGCAGCGCCTGGATCACCGGCAGGCCATGGGGGTCGGTCATGTTCCATAAGTCTTTGCCCACTAGGTCGGACTGCCGCGCGTGCATCAGACTGCGGCCATTGCGGTCGTAGACAAAGAAGTAGCCGTCGAGGCCGAAGCTCAATTTGCGCAGCTCTTCCAGCACCTTCTGCTGGGCGCTTGCATCGCCATGGCCGTCGGCATACAGCGGGGCGATCAGGCTCTGGGCCATTTCTACGTAGTTTTTCAGTTCGGCACGTTTGCTGGCGAGGATGCTGTCCTCGATCAACTGCGCCTGCTGATCGCCGAGCTGGCGGTTGAGGGAAATCACCAGCGCGCAAATCACTGCGATGGCCAGCACCAGCGGCAGAATCCCCAGGGCGACGATTTTGTGTTTGAGCTGCATCTTGAGTCCCGTCCGGCGAAGGCCCGGCATCATATGCCAAAGATACGCCGGCCATGTAGCGCTGCGGGACGGAATGACCGGTGGCCTTTAGTCGAATATTCATCCTGTGGGATCGGGCTTGCCCGCGATAGCGGTCTTTCAAACACCTTTGATGTTGACTGACACACCGCCATCGCTGGCAAGCCAGCTCCCACAGGGATCTGCGGTGTGAATAGTGTTTATGGGCATCACAAAATACTGTGGGAGCGGGCTTGCCCGCGATAGCGGTCTACCAGACACCCTTGATGTTGACTGACGCACCGCCATCGCTGGCAAGCCAGCTTCCACAGAGAACTGCGGTGTGAACAGTGTCTATGGGCGCCACAAAATACTGTGGGAACGGGCTTGCCCGCGATAGCGGTCTACCAGACACCCTTGATGTTGACTGACGCACCGCCATCGCTGGCAAGCCAGCTCCCACGGGATCTGCGGTGTGAACAGTGTCTATGGCCACCACAAAATACTGTGGGAGCGGGCTTGCCCGCGATAGCGGTCTTTCAAACACCTTGATGTTGACTGACACACCGCCATCGCGGGCAAGCCAGCTCCCATAGGTTTTTCGGTGTTCTACGTAGAACTACGTAGGCAGGGCGTACGTAGTAGTGCGGATTTATTTGTAGACGGCATGCGCGGATATTGGCCCAGCTCCGCACTGCGGACACAATTATAAAAAATTACCGTCGCAGCCCACCGGCTGTCGGCAGGAGACACGCAATGACCCGTCTGAGTAAACACCTCATCTGGTTTGCCGTGGCTGTCCTGGGAGCCTTTGCGCTGAGTGTCGTGGCCCTGCGCCGCGGCGAAGCGATCAATGCCCTGTGGATCGTCGTCGCAGCCGTCGCCATTTACCTCGTTGCCTACCGCTACTACAGCCTCTTCATCGCCAACAAGGTGATGCAGCTCGACCCGCTGCGGGCCACCCCCGCTGTGCTTAACAACGATGGTCTGGATTACGTTCCGACCAACAAACACGTACTGTTCGGTCACCACTTCGCGGCCATCGCTGGCGCGGGGCCTCTGGTCGGTCCGGTTTTGGCCGCGCAGATGGGCTACTTGCCCGGCACGCTCTGGCTGATCGCCGGCGTGGTGCTAGCCGGTGCGGTGCAAGACTTCATGGTCCTGTTCCTCTCCACGCGCCGTAACGGCCGCTCGCTGGGCGACATGGTCCGTGAGGAAATGGGCCGCGTGCCTGGCACCATCGCCTTGTTCGGCTGCTTCCTGATCATGATCATCATCCTTGCGGTGCTGGCGCTGATCGTGGTGAAAGCCCTGGCCGAAAGCCCTTGGGGGATTTTCACGGTGATGGCGACCATCCCGATCGCGATGTTCATGGGCGTCTACATGCGCTACATCCGCCCGGGCCGCATCGGCGAAATCTCGATCATCGGCGTGCTGTTGCTGCTGGGTTCGATCTGGCTGGGCGGGCAGATTGCCGCTGATCCGGTCTGGGCCAAGGCCTTCACCTTCACCGGAATCCAGATCACCTGGATGCTGATCGGGTATGGCTTCGTTGCCGCCGTGCTGCCGGTGTGGCTGATCCTCGCGCCGCGCGATTATCTGTCCACCTTCCTCAAAATCGGCACCATCATCGCGTTGGCCATCGGTATTCTGGTGACCATGCCTGATCTGAAAATGCCGGCGCTGACCCAGTTCATCGATGGCACCGGTCCGGTGTGGAAGGGCGGTCTGTTCCCATTCCTGTTCATCACCATCGCCTGTGGCGCGGTCTCCGGTTTCCACGCGCTGATCTCCTCCGGCACCACGCCGAAGCTGCTCGCCAATGAAGGGCATGCCCGCTACATCGGTTACGGCGGCATGCTGATGGAATCCTTCGTCGCCATCATGGCCATGGTTGCCGCCTCGGTGATCGAGCCAGGCGTGTACTTCGCCATGAACAGCCCGGCGGCCATTGTCGGCAGCGACGCGGTGACTGTTGCGCAGACCGTCAGCAGCTGGGGCTTCGTGATTACTCCGCAAGCGCTGGAAGCGGTGGCCCGTGACATCGGCGAAACCACCATCCTGGCCCGTGCCGGCGGTGCGCCGACCTTGGCGGTCGGTATCGCGCAGATCCTGCACCAGGTACTGCCGGGTGAAAACACCATGGCGTTCTGGTACCACTTTGCGATTCTGTTTGAAGCGCTGTTTATCCTGACAGCAGTCGATGCCGGTACCCGTGCCGGTCGCTTCATGCTCCAGGATTTGCTCGGTTCCTTCGTGCCATCGCTCAAACGCACCGAGTCCTGGACCGCCAACCTGATCGCGACCGCAGGTTGCGTGGCGATGTGGGGTTATCTGCTGTATCAAGGTGTGATCGACCCGTTGGGCGGCATCAACACCTTGTGGCCGCTGTTCGGTATCTCCAACCAGATGCTGGCCGGTATCGCGCTGATGCTCGCCACCGTCGTGCTGATCAAAATGAAGCGTCAGCGCTACATCTGGGTCACCATGCTGCCAGCCGTTTGGCTGCTGATCTGCACCACGACTGCAGGCTTCATCAAGCTGTTCGACGCTAACCCGGCGATCGGCTTCCTCGCCCTGGCGAAGAAATACAGCACGGCGGTGGACAACGGTCAGATCTTGGCTCCGGCGAAAAGCCTCGACCAGATGCAACACGTGATCTTTAACGCGTATACCAACGCGACGTTGACCGTACTGTTCCTGCTGGTGGTCTTCAGCATCCTGTTCTACGCACTCAAAGTCGGCATCGCCGCTTGGGGCAGCAAAGAACGCACGGATAAAGAAGCGCCTTTCCAGGCGATTCCGGAAGCTTGATCGAGGGCTGCACTGATGTTCAATGACTTGAGTCGCCTCGGTAAATACCTCGGCCAGGCCGCGCGCCTGATGGTCGGCATGCCCGACTACGACACTTACGTCGAGCATATGCAGAACAAACATCCGGACAAACCGGTGATGAGTTACGAAGTGTTCTTTCGGGAACGTCAGGAAGCTCGTTACGGGAGCAGTGCGGGGCCGAAGTGTTGTTGACCTGACTTCGGGTTGATGCAATCCCCTGTGGGAGCGAGCCCGCTCGCGAATGCAATAGGTCATTCAACATTGGTGTTGTCTGACACTACGCCTTCGCGAGCAGGCTCGCTCCTACAGTTATTTTGGGTGGTCAGAACGTACAGCTAGCACCCGCGAGAACAACTCGGCCAAACTCGGCATTGGCATTCAGTGGGGTAATCGCGAGCATCCGGTCGAGACGGATGTCCTGCTGGCCATCCGCTGTCTCGACGCAGAAAAACTCTTCCTTGCTGGTGGCCGTCCGCGTCGTCAGCGCCTTGGCCTGCAATCGGCCGCCGTCGACCAGCTCAATGTCCAACTGATAACCGCGGATACAAGCGATCTCCAGATAGTCGTGCAGATCACAGTTCAAAGGCTGATACGCGTCCATCTCAATCCTCCTGGCAACCTTGCAGTTCGATGATGTAGTAACCCTTCTGGCTGATCGCTTGCGCGACCACCGGATTGCTCGGCTCAACGTGGCAGAAGCGGCATTCACTCTGGGCAATGTCTTCGTCATGCAAGCCTTTGTCCATCAGGAACTGACGGGCGTGGGCCTTGGCTTTGTCGGCGTCGTTGCCTTCGATCAGTACATCGAAGTGCAGGTAGCGGCCAGCCTTGGTGCGCACGTGGGTGTCGAATACTTTGACGGTCATTTATTTGCTCTCCTTCAGTGTCCAGGTGCCTGGCAGCGACAGGTCGCCGGACGCGATGTCGTACACGCTGCTGACGCACAGCAACGGGTTGTGCAGGTCGGCGTTGACCTTGAGCGCCGCCGTGACGCCGTCATAGTTGAAGCTCTCGGGGAAACCTACGGCCGCCAGCGGAACGCGAATCTGTGCGGCGTTTTTCTCCACGCTCAGGGCGTAACCGGGGGAGTCGATGTAGATCGGCGCGCCGGGCCAGGTGGCGGGCAATTTGGGTTTGGCGTCTTTAGGTATGTCGCGCACCTTCAGGCCGCCAGGGCCGCAGCTCTCATCCTTGGTCAGGACTACCCAGTGCGAGTGCCACAGTCCGCCGTCGTTGTCCTTCTTGCCGTCCTTGTTTTCGTCCAGTTGCGGGGTGTCATCGAAGTCCGGGTGTGAGGTCAGCGCCAGGGCGAGAATCCCGGACTTGGCGTCGAACCCGACCACGCTGCTGTCCAGGTTGGTCGGCCACACGTAGCTGTAAACCTCGGCGCCGGCAAACGAACCCTTGGCGCTCGGCACTCGGCTGCCGGCCTTGCCGTCCACCAGTTGCTCGAACACCAGATTGTTGCCTTCCTTGAAAACGCGGGTGTGCACCAGATCGAACGCGGCGTCGGTCTGGCTTTTCTCGCTGTGGATACCGCCAGGGCCATGGGCGAATGCCTGAGTGGCGAGGAGGGTGCCGAAGGTCAGGGCGAAAAGGTTTTTCATGTGCGGGCTCCGTTGCAAAAGACGATTATTAGGTTTCGGATCGACACCATAAGCCTACTGTGTTGGATTGCTTTGTCAATATGGTTTTTATCCGATACTATAAATCGACATTCTTGATGAGGGCCGGCCCCGTGTTATTCGATTTGCTGGAACGGCTGTCGAGCCTGACCCGCGTCTGGTTCCGCGAGCATCCGTTGTTGACGGAGTTGCAGCCGATCCAGTTGAGTGCGCTGCTGTACCTGAGCCGCTGCAATCGCTACTCCAACACGCCGCTGGCCGTCACCGAATACCTTGGCTTGACTAAAGGCACGGTGTCGCAATCGCTCAAGGCCCTGGAACTCAATGGTTGGCTGGTAAAAACCCAGGACGCCCGGGACAAGCGCAGCGTGCACTTGAACCTGACGCCCCAAGCGCAAGCGCTGCTGGGGGCGGTGATGCCGCCGGACTTCCTGCAGGCGGCCGCGCAACGCATGGGTACCCGCGCGCAGGATCTGGAAGGGTTATTGCTCGACCTGCTGCGCACCATTCAGCAGGGCAGTGATGTGCCAAGTTTCGGTCTGTGCCGGACATGCCGTTTTCATCGCACCCTGCCGGCCGGGGCGTTTTGCGAGTTGACGCAGGAGCCGCTGGAAGTCATTGAGCCAGACTTGATTTGCCGCGAACACCGGATGCCTGACCCTGTGGATGCCTGAAGCGGACGAAAAAAAACGCCACTCAATCGAGTGGCGTCTTTGCGTTACTGCGCGGTGCTTCAGATCACGCCGCACGCCACGCGATCGCCGCCACCGCCCAGTGGTTTTGGCATGTCGGAGTGGTTGTCGCCACCGGCGTGGAACATCAGCGCATGGCCTTTGATTTGCGAAAGGGTTTTCAAGCGCGGCGCCAGCACCGGGTAGTTGGCGACGCCGTCGTGGGTCACGTACAGCGCCGGCAGGTCGCCCAGATGACCATCGGCGTATGGGCCAAGGTGCTTGCCGGTTTTTTGTGGATCGAAATGGCCGCCGGCGGCGAGTGCGGCGACTTTCACGCCATCCTTGACGCCCGGCTCGCAACTGCCGTTTTCGTGCACATGGAAACCGTGAATGCCGACCGGCAGGGATTTCAGATTGGGCGTGAAGACCAGGCCATAAGCGGTTTCATCAATCTTGATGCTGCCGATCGCTTGTGGCGCACCGTCGGCGCTTACCAGATTCATCGGGACTTCGAGCGAGGCCGCGTGTGCGGTGCCGAGTGCGAGGGTGCCAAACAAACCAAACCACAGCGAACGTTTCATGGGGACTTTCCTTGAGTGTTATTGCACGTTTTTTGGGTAGAAAACCAATGGCACGCCTGGATCGACGACCGATGAATCCGGCGTTGGCGATGCCTGTTGGTGGGGCAGCCTAGGAAAGTAAGACCGGCTCGGCAACACAAAAGTTTTGTGGGTTTTAATGGGAAATGGCTATGGAATAGAACCCCGGGTTCAGGTGTTTTCTAACCGAGGGCCGTTCGTTTGTAGATCGAGCGATGGTCGATCAGGCGAGCGCCGGGCGACAGCGGTGGGCGGCATCTGTGAAAGGGGAGGCAAGATCGATGACGATGCAACCAGTGCAACAATCCACGGATTCAGCGAGAAGTGTCGGCTTCATGCCGAGGGCGCGGCAAGGGCTTCTTGTCAGCCGGGTTAAACAACGCGCCGATCGCTTGTCGCGCGCGGGACAACCGACTCATCACGGTGCCCATGGGCACGTCGAGGATTTCCGCCGCTTCTTTGTAACTGAACTGTTCTACGCCTACCAGCAACATCACTTCACGCTGGGCCTCGGGCAGGCTGTTAACGGCCGACAGAATCTGGTGGTGCATCAGGTCGGATTCGGGCGTGGAGGCTTCCGGGTCGCTGACCGTGTCGAGGATGTTTTCGTCCCAGTCGGAACGCGAGCGGCCGCGCACATTGCGCGAGCGCAGTTCGTTGATCCAAGTCGAATGGACGATCGAAAACATCCAACTGAGCACCGAGCTGTCAGGCTGGAATTGGTGGGCACGCTCCAGGGCTCGGACGCAGGCGAGCTGGACCAGATCTTCGGCGTCATGTTTGTCGCCCGTAATTCTCAGAGCGAATGCCCATAAACGCGGCAATAGTCCTGGGAGGAGTGCCGGTAAATCCGCACCGGTGATCGACATAGTTCCTCTTTTTTATAGCGTGGTGCCTGGGATGGAGACAGTGAGTGTGAATACTCGTCAACACGCCGTACAGGGCCGTGTTCTTCCATTGGCGCTGGGGCACCCGGTTTGTAGCTCAATCGATACAGTGCGGGATTGTGCCATCCTCAAAGACAAAAACCTATCCACATACGCCGGTACACAAAACATTTATACTGCGCCTTTAGACAAGGTTTGATTTGGAGCACATTACAGCGTTTACTGCTGTTGGGCCGCGCCAACTGATGCCAATATAATGGCTAGTGCGTGATGAACAAACGATGTCCGGCTCACGAGGCTGTAAGATACGTGTAATGAAAAATGGAGATGATAAGTGACCACCATGGTAGCGGATGACGCTTTGCTTCTGGCATATGTTGACGGCGAGCTGTCGCCGCAGCAGTGCCAGGAAATCGAGCAACTTATGGAGGATTCTCCAGAAGTGGCCGAGCGCGTGTTTCGCTTGATGGCGTCGTCACTGCCGTACCCCGAAGCCTTCGCTCGCCAAGCGATTCCACCGGTGCCCGAAAGCCTGGTGCAGAAAATCGATGCGTTGTCGAAGCAAGCCGTGCCGACGCAACCGCTTGCACAGCCGCAATCGGCTCGCCAGTCTGCGGCGCCTGCCGCCAGCCTGTTCCATCGGCTGTTCGGTCAACCGCGCCTGGGTTGGCTCGCCGTTGCGTTTGCCACCGGTGCCACGTGTTATGGCTTGGTGCTGCAAGCCGGCTTTCTCGGCAGCGCCGCGCGCAGCGACAACCAGGTGCAGGCGCCAGTGGTGGCGCAGAACCAGCCGTCGCCCTGGGTGCAGCAAGCGGCGTCGTACCAGCAGTTGTACACTCGCGACACAGTCAATCTGGTGACACCCGACGCGGGCATCGTGGCCAAGACGGTCAGCGATATTCGCCAGGTCGATGGTCTGGCCCTGCGGATTCCTGACCTGAGTTCCGCCGGCTTGACCTTCAAAGGCGTGCAACGCTTGCGCTTCAATAAAAAGGCGCTGGTGCAATTGATCTATTTGCCCGCCAATGGCGCGCCGATTGCGCTCTGCGTGATGAAAGAACCCAAGCCAGATCAATCACCTGCGCAAATGCGCGTAGCCGAAATGAACGTTGTGGTGTGGCGACAGTCTGAACTGGGCTACGCCCTGATCGGTGAGCCGGAAGGGGTTGATCTCAACGCCGTCGCTCGCATGGTCGCGGACCGCAGTGCTGGCCAGTTGTTTGCTGTGCGCCCTGCGCCGTTATGGATAGCTGATACGCGCGAGTAAGACCGCAGGAGGCGGCATCGCCCTTGATGCCGGACTCCTGGACGTTTCGATGAACAATAAAAAAATCACGCGTATCGCTGCCACTGTTGTGGCATTTGTCATTTTACTGGTGTGCTGTGGCGCCGCCGTCGAACATCCCGATTGGCCGCCACTGCTGTCGACCTCTCCCAGCGCCACAGAGATCGTCGACGAGTTCGAAGCGGTCTCCGGTCCGCATCCCGGCTTTCGCCGCAACCACGCCAAAGGCGTTTGCGTCAGCGGTCAGTTCGAAAGCAATGGCAACGCTGCCAGTTATTCCAAAGCCTCCTTTTTCAAACCAGGCACCTACCCAGTGATCGGGCGTCTATCGATCGTCGGCGGTGATCCGGCGATCAATGACGCGCGTGGCAATCTGCGCAGCCTGGCGTTGCAGATGAGCGCGGGTGATGAAACCTGGAAAACCTCGATGAATTCCATTCCAGTGTTCCCGGTGAGCACCCCCGAGGCGTTGTTCGAGCAACTGCGCGCCTCGGTGCCTGACAAAACCACCGGCCGCACCGACCCGTTGCGCGTCCAGGCGTTCCGCGACCAGCACCCGGAAACCCAGGCTTTCCGTGAATGGCTGGACCAGCATCCGCCATCCTCCGGCTATGACAACGGTACCTATTACAGCGTCAACGCGTTCCGCTTCGTCGATGATCGGGGCAGGGCGCACACCGTGCGCTGGAGCATGGAGCCGGAAGCCGCTTACGCCCCGCAGTTCGACGGCTCCTTCGGCAGCAGCGATCCGGACAAGTTGCTGTATTCCCTGGCCGCTCGCCTGGAGCAGGCACCGGTGCGCTGGCACCTGATCATTACCCTCGCCGAACCCGGTGACCCCAGCGATAACGCTACCCGCCTGTGGCCCGCCGAACGTCGGCGCATCGATGCCGGTGTGCTGGTGATCGACACCCATCAATCCCAAGTCGACGGTCCTTGCCGCGACATCGACTTCAACCCGCTGGTGCTCCCCGCCGGCATTCAGCCCTCCGACGACCCGCTGCTGATGGCCCGTGCCGCCGCGTACGCCGAGTCGCGCAATCGGCGCTTGCGCGAGTCCCGTTCGCCGCATCTCGACCACACGAAACCGTCCCCCGCCGCGCATTTCGAAGCCTACGAACCGCTCTGAAGAATTTTCTGAAAGTTTTTTCCGTCCCGGCGGAATAAAGCCCGGTGATCGGTTGTTATACCCCCAAGCAGTCAAGAAACAGACGACGCAAGGGGTATTCCGATGGACGATTTCGCAGGGTTGACGACACCGCTTGACGACGCTGCGCCGTGCGGCATCAGTGTCGAATACGATCCTGAGTTCCTCGCGCTGGAAGAACAGGCTCAGGGCAAGCCGGAAGTCGAGTACGGCAGCACCTTGACCCTGGCTACGCCGCCAAACTGGGCAACGGTCAAGTCCCTGGCCCTGTCGTTGGCGCAGCGCACCCGGGATCTGCGGATCGCGCTGTACCTGACCCGCGCCGAACTCAACCTCAGCGGCATCAGAGGCCTGGCCGCCGGCCTGACGCTGATCGAATCCCTGCTCGAACAGCATTGGGACCAGGTGCATCCGCAACTGGACGCCGACGACGACCTCGATCCGCAATTGCGGGTCAACATCCTCGCCGGTCTCTGCGATGACCGCGGCTTGCTGCAAGACCTGCGCGTCTCGCCGCTGATCCGAAGCTCCGCGCTGGGCGATTTCAGCCTGCGCGACATCGACCTCGCCACCGGCGAACTGGCCACCCCGGCCGGCACTGAAGCGCCTTCACTGGCGGCCATAGAAGGCGCGTTCCAGGAAGTCGGCCCGGTGATCCTCGCCGCCACGGCCGCGGCCCTTGACGATGCCTTGGCCCGCAGTCGCCGCATCGAACAACTGCTCACGGATAAAGTCGGCGTTGGCCAAGCCATTGACCTAAGCGCTTTGCCAACGCTGTTGAAGCGCGCTGCTGACTGGGTCAAGCGCCATCTGCCGGAACAAGCGTCGGTCGAGGAGGGCGCAGTGCCTGGCACAGCGTCGGCTGCCAGCGTCGTCAACGCTCCGGCGCCGCGCGGTGAGATCAACAGTCGTGAAGATGTGCGGCTGATGCTCGACAAAATCTGCACCTATTTCGCCACCCATGAACCTGCCAGCCCGGTGCCGCTGCTGTTGCAACGTGCGCGCAAGCTGGTGGACAAGAGTTTCATCGAGCTGTTGCAAGACCTGGCGCCGGAAGGCCTGGCGCAATTGAAAGTGGTCAGCGGCCTGCGCGACGACAGCTGACATGACCGATAGATACGCATCCACAACGCCCTTGGCGTCACACACTCACCGGAGGTTTCCCATGGCAGAAAGCAGTCAGAAATTCATAGCGCGCAACCGTGCCCCCCGCGTCCAGATCGAATACGACGTGGAAATCTACGGCGCAGAAAAAAGCGTGTCGTTGCCCTTCGTGATGGGCGTGTTCTCCGACCTCTCGGGCAAACCTGCCGAGCCGCTGCCGCCGGTGGCCGAGCGCAAATTCCTGGAAGTCGACGTCGATAACTTCGACGAGCGCCTCAAGTCGATGAAACCACGGGTCGAGTTGCAAGTGCCCAACACTCTGACGGGCCAGGGCAATTTGCCGGTGGACATCACCTTCGAGAACCTCGACGACTTCAGCCCGGCGGCCATCGCGCGCAAGGTGCCCTCGCTCAACGCGTTGCTCACCGCCCGTAGCCAGTTGTCGAACCTGCTGACCTACATGGACGGCAAGACCGGCGCCGAGGAGTTGCTCGCTCGTTTGCTCAGCGAACCGGCCTTGATGCAGGCGCTGAACTCGGCACCGGCAGCGGCACCCGCGCCAGAAGCTGAACCCGAGTAACACCCCCGGCAATACCTTTTTGAAACCCTCATCCGCTGGGCCTGTCTGGCCTCGGCAGGTGGAAGCTTTGCCCGAATTCAAGGAATAGCCATGTCTACCAGCGAATCCCAAGCGTTGACGCAAACGGTTGCGACCCCCGATCTCGCGGTCGCCGACTTTGCCAGCCTGCTGCAAAAAGAGTTCAAGCCCAAGACCGATAAAGCCAAGGACGCCGTCGAACACGCGGTTCGCACCCTGGCTGAACAGGCCTTGCAAGACACCCATTTGGTGTCCGGCGATGTGCTCGGCACGATCGAGGGCCTGATCGCCGAGCTCGATCGCAAGCTGACCCAGCAGATCAACCACATCCTGCACCACGAGCAGTTCCAGTCGGTGGAAAGCGCCTGGCGCGGCCTGCATTACCTGGTCAGCAATACCGAATCCGACGAGACCCTGAAGATTCGCGTGATGAACATCTCCAAGTCCGAAGTGCACAAGACCTTGCGCAAATACAAGGGTGTGGCCTGGGACCAGAGCCCGCTGTTCAAGAAGCTCTACGAAGAAGAATACGGCCAGTTCGGCGGTGAGCCGTACGGCGCGTTCGTCGCGGATTACTACTTCAGCAACAGCGCACCGGATGTCGACCTGCTGACGCAAATGGCCAAGGTCAGCGCCGCTGCGCACTGCCCGCTGATCGCAGCGGCCGATCCGAGTGTGATGCTGATGGAATCCTGGCAGGAACTGGCCAACCCACGGGACCTGACCAAGATCTTCCAGACCCCGGAACACGCTGCCTGGCGCGCCTTCCGCGAATCCGAAGACTCGCGTTACGTCGGCCTGGCCATGCCGCGCTTCCTGTCCCGCGCGCCTTACGGTGCCAAGACCAACCCGGTGGACGATTTCGATTTCGAAGAAACCACCGATTCCCCTGGCAGCAAGGATTTCACCTGGGCCAACGCCGCTTATGCGATGGCGGTGAACATCAACCGTTCGTTCAAGCGCTATGGCTGGTGCTCGCAGATTCGCGGTATCGAATCCGGCGGCGCCGTGGAAGATTTGCCGGTGCACACCTTCCCGACGGATGACGGCGGCGTCGACATGACCTGCCCGACCGAAATCGCCATCAGCGACCGCCGCGAAGCGGAACTGGCGAAGAACGGCTTCATGCCGCTGGTGCACAAGAAAAACAGCAACCTCGCCGCCTTCATCGGTGCGCAGTCGATGCACAAACCGGCCGAATACGACGACCCGGACGCCACCGCCAACGCCAACCTGGCCGCGCGCCTGCCGTACCTGTTCGCCACCTGCCGTTTTGCGCATTACCTCAAGTGCATCGTGCGCGACAAGATCGGCTCGTTCAAAGAACGCGCCGACATGCAGATCTGGCTCAACAACTGGATCGGTCGCTACGTCGAGCACAACCCGGCCACTGCCACCGAGTCGGACAAGGCGCGCAAGCCGCTGGCCGGCGCCGAAGTGGTGGTCGAGGAAGTCGAGGGCAACCCCGGTTATTACAACTCGCGGTTCTACCTGCGCCCGCACTACCAGCTCGAAGGCCTGACCGTGTCGTTGCGCCTGGTTTCCAAGTTGCCATCCACCAAGAACTGAGGCCCGGGAGCGTCCTGCGCGGACGCTCCTGCCCTGTGATCACAATCCCGTTGCACCTCAAACACTGACATTTGAAAGGTACTGAACATGATCCTGCTCAACTTCAAAGGCAAACAAATCAAAGGCACCTCGACCGTCTCGGCGCACACCGACTGGATCACCGTCGACGCCATCCAGATGGGCGTCGGGCGGGCCATTTCCACCAGCGGCGGCGGTGCCGACCGTGACACCAGCAACCCGTCGTTCTCGGAAATCACCCTGACCAAATCCACCGACCTGGCGTCCTCGGACCTGTTCATGGAAGCGGTGTGCGGCAAGAGCCTGGGCGTGGCCGAAGTGCATTTCATCCAGACCGGCGGCGCCGAGAAGAAGGAGCAGGTGTTCCTCAAGCTCGAACTCGAGGAAGCCATCATCAGCTCCTACTCCGCCAGCAGCAGCGGCGAGCGCCCGAGCGAAACCTTCACCATCAACTTCACCAAGATCAGCTACCAGTACGACTCCTTCACTGGCGACACCGTGAAAACCGGTACGCCGAAGAAGTGGGACTTGGAAGCCAACGCGAAAATCTGATCGGCGCCTGGCGCTGTGTCATGGCAGGCCGATGCTGCGGCGTCGGCCTTCTGATCCTAACGGAGGTGTGTCGATGAGCCCGATCCAATTGTTCACTGCGCGGAAGCCCGTTCATGGCTGAGTTGACCAGCAAAGTGCGCCTGCAGCCGTCGTTGCTCGATCGCCTCAGTGACGATGCCACGCACGAGCCGCAGGAAGCACGCGAGAAGCGGGTGCTGTCGATGCGCGGTTTGCGCAAAGCGGTGCTGCGCGACCTCGGCTGGCTGCTCAACAGCACCAGCCTGGGCAGTGTGCAACCGCTGGAGGCGTACCCGCTGACCGCACAATCGGTGCTCAATTTCGGTTTGCCGGACCTGTCCGGGCGCACGGCCACCGGTCTCGATCGCGGTGAACTGGGCCGACGCATCCGCCAAGCGATCTGGGATTTCGAACCGCGGATACTGCGCGACAGCGTCCAGGTGGTGCCGGTGTTGCCCGCCGATGCACACGCCAGCCACAACCATGTCGCTTTCGAAATCCACGGTCAGCTCTGGGGCCAACCCTTGCCGGAACGCCTGTACCTGAAGACTGAACTGGACCTCGAAGCCGGCGATGTGCGGGTCTTCGACCTTGAAGCAGGCTTGGCCTCATGAATGCCCGACTGCTGCGCTACTACGAACGTGAACTCCAGCACCTGCGGGAAATGGGCGGTGAATTCGCCCGTGATTACCCGAAAGTGGCCGGTCGCCTGGGCCTGGAAACCTACGCCTGCGCTGACCCTTACGTCGAACGTTTGCTGGAAAGCTTCAGCTTCCTCGCCGCCCGCGTACAACTGAAGATCGACGCAGAATTCCCGCGTTTCACCAACCACTTGCTGGAGCTGGTGTACCCCCATTACCTCGCACCCACGCCGTCGATGGCGGTGGTGCAACTGCAAGCCGACACTGAAGAGGGCAACCTCGCCCAAGGCTTCACCGTGGCGCGCGGCAGTGCGCTGAGCAGTCAACTCGGCAAGGGTGACCAGACCGCTTGCCAGTGGCGCACCGCCCATGACGTCACGCTGTGGCCGATCGAGATTGCCGAGGCACGCTACTTCGCCTGTTCCGGCCAAGTAGGCGGCGTCGACTTGTCGCGCCTCGGCCCGGTCAAGGCCGGTTTGCGCCTGCGTCTTCGGGTCGGCGCCGGGCTGATGTTCAACGAAATCGGCCTCGACCAGTTGCCACTGCATTTGCGCGGTGGCGACGCTTTGCCGGGGCGTCTGCTCGAACACCTGCTGAGTCAAGCGGTCGGCATCCTGGTGACGCCCGTGCAGGACGCCAATCGCTGGCACGAAATCCTGCCCAAGTCGTCGATCCGTACCTTGGGGCACAGCGATGAAGAAGCACTGCTGCCGGTCGGTCCAAGGACCTTCCAGGGCTATCGCCTGCTGCAAGAGTATTTCGCTCTGCCGCAGCGCTTCCTGTTCGCCGAAATCGGCGGTCTGGGCAACGCTGTCAGCCGTTGCGAGAGCACGCAGATCGACATCACTGTGCTGTTCCGCAGTTTCGAGCCGTCGTTCGAACAAGTGGTCAGCGCGGCCAATTTCGCCCTGCATTGCACCCCGGCGATCAACCTGTTTCCCAAGCGCGCCGACCGCGTGCACCTCAGCGATTTGCAATCGGATTACCACGTCATCCCCGATCGCACGCGACCGATGGATTACGAGATCTACCAGATCCAGGGCGTCACCGGTTACGGCAGTGGCGCCGAGCCGGAGCAGACCTTCGCCTCGTTCTATCGCAGCAACGATCTGCAAGGCACCACACCGCGCAACGCTTACTACCAGGTGCGCCGCGAAAGCCGACGGCTGTCCGACCAGCAACGCCGACAAGGGCCGCGTTCCAGCTACGTCGGCAGCGAGCTGTTCCTGTCGCTGGTGGATGCCCGGGAAGCGCCGTACAGCACCGGCCTGCGCCAATTGGGCATCGACACCCTGTGCACGAACCGCGACCTGGTACTGAGCATGCCGGTGGGCAGCGGCAAGACGGATTTCACTGTGGAGTCCGGTGCGCCGATCCGCGCCGCCCGTTGTGTTGCAGGGCCCACCGTGCCGGCGGCGTCCCATGCCGAGGGCGAAACCGCGTGGCGCCTGGTCAGCCACTTGTCGCTGAACTACCTGTCGCTGCTGGACCAGAATCCGGAGGAGGGCGCAACGGCCCTGCGCGAGATGCTGCGCCTGTACTGCGGCAGCGAAGACTCGTCGGCGCACAAGCAAATCGAAGGCCTGCGTTCAGTTACCGCCGAAACCATCGTCCGGCGCCTGCCGCTGCCGGGGCCGATCACCTATGGCCGCGGCTTGCAGATCAGCGTGCTGTTCGACGAAAGCGCCTTCGAAGGCAGCGGCGTGTTTGTGCTCGGCTCGGTGCTGGAACAGTTCTTTGCCAAGTACGTGTCACTCAATTCGTTCACCGAGACGCTGATCAAAAGCGTAACCCGTGGACTGATCATGCAATGGCCGACGCGGGTGGGACGATGCGAGATCCTCTAGCCCTGCTTGAACGCCTCGAACAGCAACCGGCGGCGTTCGACTTCCACGGTGCGCTGCGCCAGCTCGAATGTGCCTACCGCGACCTGCCGCGCATCGGCCAGGCCCGCCTTCCGGCCGACGAAGCGCTGCGCTTCGGCCAGCCGCCGTCCCTGGCGTTCGAACCGGCCATGCTCGCCGGCCTGCAACGGGGTGATGACGGCCAGGCGCCGCGTTTGTTGGTCAACCTGTTCGGCATGCTCGGCGCCAACGGACCGCTGCCGGTGCACCTGACCGAATACATCCGTGATCGCCAACGCAATTTCAGCGATCCAACCCTGGCGCGCTTTTGCGACATTTTTCACCATCGCATGATCAGTCTGTTCTACCGCGCCTGGGCCAGCGCGCAACCGGCGGTCAGCCTCGACCGCCCGCAGGAAGATCGCTTCGCCGATTACCTGGCGTCGCTGGTCGGTCTCGGCATGCCATCGCTGCGCGGTCGCGACGCCGTGCCGGATATCGCCAAGTTGCACCATGCCGGGCGCCTCAGTCCGCACAACCGCAACGCCGAAGGTCTTGGCGCCTTGTTAAGCGATTTCTTCCAGGTGCCGGTGCAGGTGCAAACCTTCGTCGGCCACTGGATGACCTTGCCCGCCGACGGCATTGCCCGTTTGCGCAGCGGTCCGGACGCCGAGGTACTGGGCATGACCACGGTGCTCGGCAAAAAAGTCTGGAACGCCCAGCACAAATTCCGCCTGGTGATCGGCCCGCTGGACCTGGCCCAGGCCCACAGCCTGCTGCCCGGTGAACCCGGCATGCAGCGGCTCGAAGCCTGGGTCCGGCAGTACGTCGGGCTGACCCTTGAATGGGACGTCAACCTGATCCTGCGCAAGGAGCAGGTCCCCGGTTTGCGCCTCGGCCGCGAGGCGCGGCTGGGCTGGAGCAGTTGGCTGAGCAGCAAAACACCTGATCGGGACGACCGCCAATTGGTGGTCAGCCCACGCCGCCTCGCGGCACCCGCACCCACTTCATCACGAGGACCAGACCATGGCTGATATCAGTCGCGTTGCCCTGTTCGGCAAACTCAACCCGCTGTGCTACCGGGCCATCGAAAGCAGCACGGTGTTTTGCAAATTGCGCGGCAACCCCTACGTCGAACTGGTGCACTGGGTGCATCAACTGCTGCAACTGAGCGACTCGGACCTGCTACGGATCGTCGGCCACTACGACATCGACCCGGCCGTCCTGACCCGTGACTTGACGACTGCGCTGGACCGCCTGCCACGGGGCTCGACGTCGATTTCCGACCTGTCGTCCCAGGTCGAAGAAGCGGTGGAACGCGCGTGGGTCTACGGCACCCTGATGTTCGGCGAATCGCAAGTGCGTTCCGGGCATCTGGTCATCGGCCTGCTGAAAACCCAGACCTTGCGCAATGCTTTGCTGGCGATCTCGCCGGTGTTCGCGCGGATCAAGGTCGAAGACCTCGGCGAACGTTTCGCCGAATTGCTCGACGGTTCGCCGGAAGCGCAAATGCAGGCCAGCGACGGTTTCCAGGTCGGCGCGCCAGGCGAAGCGATTGGCGCCACTGCGCCCGCCGCCATGGGCCGCCAGGAAGCGCTCAAGCGCTTTACCGTCGACCTCACCGAGCAAGCGCGCAGCGGCAAGATGGACCCGATTGTCGGTCGCGACGACGAGATCCGCCAAGTGATCGACATCCTCATGCGTCGCCGCCAGAACAACCCGATCCTGGTCGGCGAGGCCGGGGTGGGCAAAACCGCCGTGGTCGAAGGTTTCGCCCAGCGCATCGCCCGTGGCGACGTGCCGCCGAGCCTCAAGGACGTGCAACTGCTGGCCCTCGACGTTGGCTTGCTGCAAGCCGGGGCAAGCATGAAAGGCGAATTCGAACAGCGTCTGCGCAACGTCATCGACGAGGTCCAGGCCAGCGCCAAACCGGTGGTGCTGTTCATCGACGAAACCCACACCCTGGTGGGTGCCGGCGGCGCGGCCGGCACTGGTGACGCGGCCAACCTGCTGAAACCGGCGCTGGCCCGTGGCACCTTGCGCACCGTCGGCGCCACCACCTTCGCCGAGTACAAAAAACACATCGAGAAAGACCCGGCCCTGACCCGGCGTTTCCAGACCGTGCAGGTCGACGAGCCGGACGAGGCGCGCGCCTTGCTGATGTTGCGCGGCATTGCCGAGACCATGCAGCAGCACCATAACGTGCAAGTGCTGGATTCGGCGCTGGAAGCGGCGGTGCGCCTGTCCAATCGCTACATCCCGGCGCGCCAGTTGCCCGACAAAGCCGTGAGCCTGATCGACACCGCGTGTGCCCGCGTCGCGATCAGCCTGCACGCCACCCCGGCCGAGGTCGACGACTGCCGCCGCCGCATCGAATCCCTGGAAACCGAGCTGGGCATCATCGAGCGGGAAACCGCGATCGGGCTCGACACCAGCGCCCGCCGCAATGCCGTGGACGCGCTGCTGGTGGATGAACGGGTGCGCCTGGATGACCTCGACGGACGCTGGGATGCAGAGATGAGTCTGGTCGAGCAAATCCTGCGCTTGCGCGGACAGCTACGTGACATCGAAGAAACCGCAGAGCGCGAGACCCGTCTGGTGGAGCTGCGCGAGTTGCAGGACCAGTTGGCCGAGCAACAGGGCGAACACCCGCTGGTGCTGCTGACCGTCGACGAGCAAGCCGTGGCCTCGGTGGTGCAGGACTGGACCGGGATTCCGGTGGGTCGCATGGTCAAGAACGAAATCGAAAACGTGCTGAACCTGGCCGAGCGCCTGTCCCAGCGCATCATCGGCCAGGACCACGCGCTGGAAATGATCGCCCGGCGTATCCAGACCTCCCGCGCCGGCCTCGACAACCCGGGCAAACCGGTGGGCGTGTTCATGCTTGCCGGCACCTCGGGCGTCGGCAAGACCGAAACTGCCCTGGCCCTGGCCGAGGCGTTGTACGGCGGCGAGCAGAACGTCATCACCATCAACATGAGCGAATACCAGGAAGCGCATACGGTCTCGACTCTCAAGGGCGCGCCGCCGGGTTATGTCGGTTACGGCGAGGGCGGTGTGCTGACCGAAGCGGTGCGCCGCAAGCCCTACAGCGTGGTGCTGCTCGACGAAGTGGAGAAGGCCCACCCGGACGTCCACGAATTGTTCTTCCAGGTGTTCGACAAAGGCTGGATGGAGGACGGCGAGGGCCGGGTGATTGACTTCAAGAACACCCTGATCCTGCTGACCACCAACGCCGGCACCGAGCTGATCAGCCGTGCCTGCCGCGATCCGCAGAACGTACCGCCGACCGAAGACATCGCCAAGGCCCTGCGCGCGCCGCTGCTCGACGTCTTCCCTCCGGCCTTGCTCGGGCGCCTGGTGGTGATCCCGTATTACCCGCTGAGCGACGCCATGCTCGGCAGCATCATTCGCCTGCAACTGGGGCGTATCGAGAAACGCATCGCCGACGGCCAGCAGATCCCGTTCACCTGGAGCAACGAGGTGGTCGAGCTGATCGCCAGCCGCTGCACCGAGCTGGAAAGCGGCGGGCGGATGATCGACGCCATCCTCACCAACTCGGTGCTGCCGGCGATCAGCAGCGAAATCCTCAACCGCATGCTGCGTAATGAGCCGGCCACCCAGGTGGCGGTCGGTGTGCAGGGTGGTGAGTTCAGTTATGACTTCGAGGCGCGCCGAGGAGAGACCGTATGATTGTCAAGATTCAGCTGACCTCGCAGAAGTGGGCCTATAGCGACTCCATCGCGCAACTGCGCAGCGTGCTGGCAATTGGTGGTCGTTCAGGTTTTCTTCGGCTCGACCTGGTGCTGGAGACCGGCGGTCCCATTGAGGCAAGCCTGCTGATGTCACGCAAAACCCTGTACATCGATGGGTTTCTCGCTAGAAACGGGACTTGGTATTACTTCTCCGATTCATTTCCCGATGCGCCGCATCGTCCGGTCGCACCGGGGCTGATCGAAGGCAAGGTGCAGTCTCTGAAGATGTTGGGTACCCATCCTGAAATGGGCACTCACAAAGAAGATACCCGGTTTGATTCTTCCACGCCGTTTGCGTTGCGTGACTTGAGCTCATTCACCGGCGGCAATGACTTGCACTTGCACAAGACCCTGTCGTTTGCAGCCGTGGCCTGTGCCGAGGCGGCGCGTTTCAAGGACGTGGAACACACCGTCGCGCGCCTGCTCAGCGGCGGTGTCAAAGAGTACAAGCCGATGGAAGACTGGCGGAACCTGTTCACCAAGTGGGAGGACTACACCGCCGCGGGCAGTGCGAAGGTTTGGGTCAAGCACATTCCCACCGAGGCCCCGGCCATAGTTGGCAGCCAGGCCAAGGGCTGGAAAATCAAGACAGGTAAAAAAGCAGGGGGCAGCCGTGTCGGATGAGCACAACGCCAGGGCTGCGTCCTGCGCCCTGACCACCTGCCACCCCGTGCTCATTGCGCGGGCACTTGCCCTTACGTAGACCGAACCCATGGCCACTACCCAGATCAACCGCGAAATCCAGGTCAAGTGCAGCCTCGGCGCCGACGTGCTGCTGTTCCGCCGCATGGACGCTCGCGAGGCGTTGTCCGAGCTCAGCGACTATCGCCTGGAGCTGTACAGCGAGCGCGCCGACCTGGCCATCGACGACCTGTTGTCGACGCCAATGACCGTCACCGTTGACCAGCCTGACGGCGGCAAACGCTACTTCAGTGGCCTGGTCACACGCTTTGAATTCACCGGGCGCCAAGGGCGCTTTTCGACCTATCAGGCGACGCTGCGGCCGTGGCTGTGGTTCCTGACGCTGGCCAGCGACTGCCGGATTTTCCAGAACCTCAGCGTGCCGGACATCCTCAAGAAAGTGTTCGCGCCGTACACCATCGCCGACGTCGACACTACCGGCCTCAGCGCCAGTTACAAGCCGTTGGTGTACTGCGTGCAGTACCGCGAGAGCGACTTCGATTTCGTCAGCCGGCTGATGGAGCAGGCGGGCATTTACTACTTCTTCAAGAGCGCCGCCGGGCGTCACACTCTGGTGCTAGCCGACTCCTACGCCGCCCATGCCACCAGCAAGGGCTACGAGACCGTTCGCTACTTGCCGGCGGAAGACCAGACCATGCGCGACAGCGAAGTCATCTACGACTGGCGCCAGAGCGGTCAGGTCGAATCCGGCGCCTACGTGCTGCAGGATTTCGACTTTGAAAAGCCCTCCGCCAATCTCCTGGTGAAGTCGGCGCAGGTGCGCTCGTACGGTCAATCGCGTCACGAACGCTACGACTATCCGGGGCGCTACATCGAGCGTGGGCAGGGCGAAAACTATGCCCGTACCCGGCTTGAAGCCTTGCAGAGCCGGTATCGCCGGATCACGGGCGCGACCCGCGCGCGTGGCCTGTTTCCCGGTGCGCTGTTCAGCCTCAGCGAACACCCGCGCGGCGACCAGAACGGCCAGGTGCTGATCCTCAGCGCGGTCTATCGGTTGTCCTCGGATCGCTACGAGCCGACCCCGCCGGACGATCCGGAACCGGTGTTGACCTGCGAATTCACCGCGCTGCCCAAACAACTGGAATTCCGTCCTGAGTGCCGCACGCCGAAACCGCTGATGCACGGCCCGCAAACCGCGATCGTGGTGGGCAAGCGCGGCGAGGAAATCTGGACCGACCCCTATGGCCGAATCAAGGTGCAGTTCCACTGGGACCGCGAAGGCAAGGACGACGAAAACAGTTCCTGCTGGATCCGCGTTGCCCAGGGTTGGGCCGGCAAGCGCTGGGGCAGCCTGTACACGCCGCGCATCGGCCAGGAAGTGGTGGTGAGTTTCCTCGAAGGTGACCCCGATCAGCCGCTGGTGACCGGCAGCGTTTACAACGCCGACACCATGCCGCCGATCAACCTGCCGGAGCAGGCCACCCGTTCGACCCTCAAGAGCAATTCATCGAAGGGCGGCGGCGGGTTCAACGAGCTGCGGTTCGAAGACAAGAAGGGCGCCGAACAGGTGTTCATCCACGCGCAGAAAGACCTCGACCAACGGATTCGCCAGGACTCGCTGGACTGGGTCGGCCGCGACCGCCATTCGATGGTCGCCAAGGATTCCCGCGAGCAGATCGGCGGTGACCAGCACCTGGTGGTCAACGGCGATCGCAACGAGAAGGCCGGCGGCGAGGTGTCGGCCAAGGCCGGCACCAACATGACCCTCGACGCCGGCCTGAAACTCGGCCTCAGCGGTGGCATGGACGTGCACATCAAGGGCGGCATGAACGTGGTGATCGAGGCGGGCGCGAGCATCACGCTCAAGGCTGGCGCCTCGTTCCTGACCATCGGCCCGGCGATCATCGCCTCGATGCTGCCGATTCCGCTGCCCCAGGCCTCCACCGCCGCCAACGCCCTGGTGCTGGCGTCGCGACCGAAGCCGACCGCCCCTCCGCTCAAACCCAAAGAGGCTGACGATGGCAAGAAGTAACCGCTCGCGCCGCCATCGCTTAACGCTCAGGAGACCGACATGCCTTTGATACTGCAGGTTACAAGCTACCGCGACCAGCCACTGACCGGGCGCTCCTGCGTGATCGCCTCCGGCACCTGCACTCTGGGCCGCGCCGAGGGCAATGACCTGGTGCTGGACGATCCCGGCAAGTACATCTCTCGGGTGCATGCCCGGGTCGAGAAACGCGGTGAGCTGTTCTACCTGACCGACATCGGCAGCAACCCAAGCGTGATCAACGATCGTTTGCTCGGCAATGGCCAGGAAACCGAATTGGCCGAGGGCGACCACATCATCATTGGCGAGTACACACTGCAAGTGCAGTTCAAGGACGACGGGCAGGTTGAGGACGACGGGCAGGTTGAGGACGACGACGCTGCGGGCCAGACCCAGAGTATGACCCTGGCAGTGTTCGAGCCTGCCGCCACGGCACCGCCCGTGCAGACAGCCCCTTCGATGCCGACGGTGGAAACACTGCCAGCGCCCAAGCCTTATCTCGCGCCGCTGAGCCCATCGGCCCACCAGCCGGATGCCCTCGCGGCGGCGCGGATTCTGGAGAACGGCTCGCTGATCGACGCCGAGCTGCCGCTGGCCGACCCCCTGGGGCTGAACCTGTTTGCCCAGGCCCACGAAGCGCAGATGCCGGGGCTGACCAGTGCCCATGAGGGACTGTTGCAACCGGCATTCCGTGGCGCGGAAAACGATCACCTGTCGCCGGAACAGCAGGCCCTGCCGCTCGCCGCGATCACGCCGAGCGTCGCGCCGGTCGCGCCGGCACCGGCGGCCATGCCGTTGCTGATCCCGGCGGACTACGATCCGCTGGCGGACTTCCTCGCCACGCCAGCCACCGCGCCGACGCCCGAACCGGTTATCGAGCCGCTGCCCGAACCCGTACACGAACCCGTACACGAACCCGAACCCGAACCGGTCACTCTCACGGAATCTCCGCCCGCCGAGCCGACCTTCATCAAACCGCCAGCGCCAACGCCAGCCCCGGTAGCCAGCGCCGCCAGCGACGACAGCGTGCTGCAAGCGCTGCTCGAAGGCCTCGGCCTGCCTGATCTGCGCACCAATCGCGAACCCCAAGCGTTGGCGCGCCTGGTCGGGGAAATGCTCCGCGAAGCAGTGGGCGGGACCATGGACGTGCTGCTGGCGCGGGCAATGACCAAACGCGACAGCCACATCGACATGACCATGATTGGCGCGCGCTCGAATAACCCGCTGAAGTTTTTCCCTAATCCGGAAAGCGCCCTGAGCCAGATGCTCAGTGCCGATGCGCCGGCCTACCTGCCCGGTGTCAGCGCCCTGGCAGCGGCGTTCGACGACCTCAAGGCCCACGAACTGGCGGTGATCGTCGGCATGCGCGCGGCGCTCGCGGAAGTGGTGCAGCGCTTCGAACCGGCGCGGATCGAACAGCGTCTCGCCGTGCCCGGCCGTTTCGACAAGCTGATGCCCGGCACCCGCAAGGCCCGATTGTGGGACCTGTTGACCGCGCTGTACGCCGACCTGGTGCGCGACGGTGATGAAGATGTGCAGCGCATCTTTGGCGAGAAATTCGCCCTGGCCTATCAACAACAAATCGCCCGGTTGCGCGCCGCCCGTTAGGCCGCGCCGCCACCCACGCCCACTCATTCAAGCGAGAACCGAACATGTCCTGGAACAGTAAAGTCGTCTGGTCAGAAGGCATGCTGCTGCAGCCGCAGCACTTGCAGCAACACGACCGTTTTCTGCAAGCACACCTTGAAGCCCGGGTCGGTGCCTTGCGTGCCTACGGCTGGGGCTTCAGCCGTTTTGAACTGGACGAACAGCACCTGGCGCTCGGCAAATTGGCGTTGAAGCGCTTCAGCGGCGTGCTGCCCGACGGCACGCCAGTGGGCCTGCCGTTCGACGAAATGCCCTTGCCCCTGGAGATCCCCGGCGAAGCCCGCGACATGACGGTGGTGTTGGCGCTGCCCACGCAACGGCACGGCGTGGCCGAAGTGGATGACCGCCCCAGCGCAGAAAATTTCGCCCGCCACCGCGCAGTGGAATACGAAGCCTGGGACAGCAATGGGCTGGACAGCAGTGCACTGATGACCGTGGGCAAACAGCGTCTGCGCCTGGCCTTCGAAAACGACGTGGCGGACGCCTACACCAGCCTCGGCGTGGCGCGGGTGATCGAACGCCGCGCCGACAAACGCGTGGTGCTCGACCTCGAATATTGCCCGCCGTGCCTGGACGTCAACGCGGCGCCGCTGCTAGTGAGTTTCCTCGAAGAACTGCTCGGCCTGCTGCACCAGCGCAGCGAAGCCATGGCCATGCGTTTGTCCCAACCCGGCGGCAGCGGCGCGGCGGAGATTTCCGACTTCCTGCTGCTGCAAGTGCTCAACCGTAGCGAGCCGTTGATACGGCACCTGGCGAGCATGACCGGGCTGCACCCGGAGGCGCTGTACCAGGCGCTGGCGCCGCTGGCCGGCGAACTGGCGACCTTCACCCGCCCGGACAAACGTAGCGCCAACTACCCGGTGTACCGCCACGCCGCGCTGGCGGAGAGCTTCGCGCCATTGATGGTCGATCTGCGCCGCTCCCTGGCCACGGTGATCGACACCCGCGCCGTACAGATTCCGCTGGAAGAGCGCCAGTTTGGCATTCGCGTGGCCGTGGTGCCGGATCCGCAACTGCTGCGCTCGGCCACTTTCGTCCTCGCCGTGCACGCGCAGATGCCTGCCGAAGCGGTGCGCAGCGGCTTCCCGCCGCAGGTCAAGATCGGCTCGGTGGAGAAGATCCGCGACCTGGTCAACCTGCAATTGCCGGGCATCGCCCTGCGACCGTTGCCGGTCGCGCCACGGCAGTTGCCGTTCCACGCCGGGTTCACTTACTTCGAACTCGATCGCGCCAGCGACTACTGGCAACAACTGAACAACTCGGCAGGTTTCGCCATGCACGTGGCGGGCGCGTTCCCAGGGCTGGACATGCAGTTCTGGGCGATCCGCAACTGAGCCATGACCCGTCAAAGCGAAGGTAAATCGACGTGAATCTGAACGACCCTCTCGGTGCAGGACAAGACCCCGACCGCACGCTGCTGATCCCCAACCCCGGCGGTCGGCGCACTGCCGCCACTGGCGCGGCGAACCCGGCGCGTCCTGCTGTCGAGCCGTTGTCCCTTAATGGCAAGGGCCTCAACCCGCTGGTGCGCGCGGCCAACCCGTTGCTGGACCTGGTAGTGCCGCTGCGTTCGCTCAACAGCGCGCCGGACATGGAAGCCCTGCGTGAGCGGCTGGTGCAAGCGATGCAGCAGTTCGAAGCCCAGGCCCGCGCCAGTCAAGTCGAGCCGGAAACCGTGGCCGCTGCCCGCTACGCGCTGTGCACGTTGGTGGATGAAACCATTTCCAGCACGCCGTGGGGGGCCGGGGTGTGGAACAGCCGCAGCCTGCTGGTGACCTTTCACAACGAAGCCTGGGGCGGCGAGAAGTTTTTCCTGATTCTGCAACGGCTTTGCCAAGACCCGGCGCGGCATGTCGATGTGCTGGAGTTGTTTTACTTGTGCACCGCCCTCGGCCTCGAAGGCCGCTATCGGGTGATCGAGCAGGGTTTCGAACAGTTGAGCACCCTGCGTGAACGCCTGCTCGGGCTGATTCGCCAACAACGCGGCGCGCAAGAACAGGACTTGTCACCCCGCTGGCGCGGTGCGGTCACCGAGCAACGTTCGATGCTGCGCCTGGTGCCGTTGTGGGTGTTGGCGGCGGTCGCGGCGGTGCTGCTGCTGACCCTGCAACTGACCTACAACTGGCTGCTCAACCGCGACTCCGACCCGGTGTTCGCGCAAATGGGTGCGGTGCGCGTCGTTTCGCCGCTGCCGCCGGTGGTCGCACCCATTACACCGCCGCCGGTGCGAGTCTCGGGCTTCCTCGCGCCGGAAATTGCCGAGGGCCTGGTCAGCGTCAAGGAAACCGCCGACCGCTCGGTGATCACCCTGCGTGGCGACGGCGTGTTCGGATCCGGCAGCGCCGAAGTGGCCAGCGCTTTCGAGCCATTGCTGGCGCGGATCGGCGAGGCCTTGGCCAGTCAGCAAGGCGCGGTGGTGGTGGTCGGGCATACCGACAACGTACGGCCGTCGGCGTCGTCACGGCTGTCGTCGAACTTCGACCTGTCCCTGGCCCGAGCGAAAACCGTGGCCCGCCTGTTGAGCGAACGCGCAGGCCCGGCCGAGCGCTATCGCACCGAAGGTCGCGGAGAAACCGAACCGCTGGTGGACAACGACACACCGGCCAACCGCGCGCGCAACCGGCGCGTCGACATCACCTTGCTCGTTCCCGCACAGGCGCAGTAATCATGGGTATTTTTAATATTTGGAATGCCTGGTCGCTGATCCGGCGCTATTCGAACTGGCTGAGCCGGCCATGGCTGCTGTCGCTGGTCGGCGTGGTCCTGGTCTCGCTGCTGGTGTGGTACGAAGGTCCGCTGCTGGCGTTCGACGGCCGCCAACCCCTGGCCCCGGAAGCCTGGCGCTGGCGCCTGATCGCGCTGCTGCTGTTCATCTGGGTGCTGTGGTGGGCGGTGGTGTTGTGGCGGGTGCAACGGGCCAATCGCTTGCTGATGCAGGGGGTGGCAGGCGATGAAGCGACGGCGCAGAAACACGCCGGGGCCAAGGCTTCGCAAGCCGAAGTGGCACTGCTCAGCGAACGCATGCGCAGTGCCATGGCGGTACTGCGCAAGGCCTCGCCGGGCTGGAAACTCAGCCGCCAGTATTTGTATCAATTGCCCTGGTATCTGTTTGTCGGCGCGCCGGGCAGCGGCAAGACCACGGCGTTGACCCACTCGGGCCTGCAATTTCCCCTGAGTGATTCCCACGGCGCGGCCGCAGTGGGCGGCGTCGGCGGCACGCGCAATTGCGATTGGTGGTTCACCGATGAAGCAGTGCTGCTCGACACCGCCGGGCGCTACACCACCCAGGACAGCTACACCGAAGTCGATAAAGCGGCGTGGTTCGGCTTTCTCGATTTGCTGAAAAAACACCGTCGCCGGCGCCCGGTCAACGGCGTGATCGTCGCCCTCAGCGTCAGCGATCTGTTGCAGCAGAACGAAGCCCAGCGGCAGATTCAGGCTCAGGCGATTCGCGCGCGGATTCAGGAATTGCACGAACGGCTGGGGTTGAATTTCCCGGTGTACGTGGTGGTGACCAAATGCGACTTGCTCGCCGGCTTCGCCGAGTTTTTCGAACCCATGGGTCGCGAAGAACGCTCGCAAGTGTGGGGTGTGACCTTCCCGCTGACCCAGGGCGATCAGGTGCAATTGCCCGGTGCGGCGCTGGCCAGTTTTCCCGGCGAATTCGACGCCCTGGAAAAACAACTGCAAGGCCGTGTGCTCGAGCGTGTGCAACAGGAGCGCGATTTGTCACGGCGCGCCTTGCTCTACAGCTTCCCGCAGCAATTCGCCGGCATTGGCGAGGTGCTCACGCGCTTCCTCAACACTGTGTTCGAACCCAATCGCTACCAGGACCCGGCGCTGTTGCGCGGGGTGTATTTCACCAGCGGCACCCAGGAAGGCAGCCCGATCGATCGGGTCATGTCATCCCTGGCGGCGGCGTTTGGCCTGGGGCGCAACGTGTTGCCCGCAGGTTTTGGCAGCGGCCGCAGCTACTTCATCACGCGGTTGATGCGCGAGGTGATTTTCAAGGAAGCCGGGCTGGCTGGGGTCAATCCCTTGCAGGAACGCCGGCAACGGCTGTGGCTGCGGGGGGCGATGGCGCTGATCGGCGTTACCGCGCTGTTGCTGGTGCTGGGCCTGACAGTCAGCTATCAGCGCAATGAAGCCTTGGTGCAAGCCTCGGCCGTGGCAGTGGCCGACGTGGCGAAAAAGGCTCGCGAACTGCCGGCCCAAGGCACGGTGCTGGTGACCTTGCCGCTGTTGAACGCTGCCCGTGACTTGCCGGCCGGGTTCGCCCAGCGCAACGACTCAGTGCCGTTGCTCAACCGCATGGGCCTGTATCAGGGCGACAAACTCGGCACTGGCGCGATTGCGCTGTACCGGCGTCTGCTGCGCGGCACCTTGTTGCCGCACATCGTCAGCAACCTGGAAAGTGCATTGCGCCGTGGCGACGCGAGCAATCAGGACTTTCTCTACGAAACCCTGCGGGTGTACCTGATGCTGGGCGAGCGGCAGTTCTTCGACGCCGCGTCGGTGCAGGCCTGGGTCGAAGTCGACTGGCGCCGTGAAGTGCCGCAAGCCACCGAGGCGCAGCGCCAGCAATTGTCGGCGCACGTTGAAGCGTTGCTCGACAGCGATGATGAAAGTGCCGAACCGGTGCAACTGGACGCGGCGCTGATCAGTAAAGTGCGCCAGACCTTGGCGAGCATGCCGCTGGCCGAGCGCACCTACAATCGTCTGAAACGGCAGATCGCGGCGCTGCGCCTGCCCGAGTCGAGCGTCAATGGTGCGGCCGGGCGCGACGTCTCGTCGTTGCTGGTGCGGCGCAGTGGCACGCCGTTGTCCCAGGGTGTCAGCGGTGTGTTCAGCGTCGCCGGCTACCGCGAACTGGTGGCGCGCAGCGGCAGTGCCGTGGCAGAGATGGCCAAGGACAACTGGGTGCTGGGCCGTGAAGAAAAAACCAGCGCCGCCGACACCGAAGCCATGCAGCAGGCGGTGCTGGGGCTGTATTACGCCGAGTACATCCGCCAGTGGGACGCCTTGCTTGGCGACGTGCAACTGGTGCCGCTCACCGGGCTCGACCAGGCGGCGCTGGTCAGCGGCGCGCTGGCGGCCAATGACTCGCCGTTGCGCGCGTTCCTGCAACTGGCCTCGCGGGAAACCACCCTCGAAGGCGCGCTGAAACCTGCGGCCGACAAAGACGCCAATCCGCAAGTGCGCAAAAGCTTCGACGACGCACGCAAGAAACTCGAAACGGCGCTGGGCAGCAACGACGGCAGCGAGCGGCCGCTCGACACCTCCGGCAATCCGGTTGACCCACATTTCGCGCCGTTGCACAGCCTGGTCAACAGCCCGGCACCGGGCCCGCTGGATGAAGCGAGCGCGATGCTCAAAGACGCCGCGCAATATTTCGACGGCGCCGAAGCGGCCCGCCGCAGTGGTTCGCCGGCGCCGTCGGGGGAAGTGCTGACCCGGGTCAAACGCGCGGCCACCACGCTGCCGGCGCCGATCTCGGCGGTGTTGCGGGATGTCGACAGCAGTGGCGGGGCGCTAACCCTGGGCAACGAGCGGGAACGCCTGAATGCCTTGTGGAATTCGGTCGGCGCACCGTTCTGCCGCGCCGCCATCGACGGTCGTTATCCGGTGGTGCGCAACGCCAGCCGCGACATTACTGCCGACGACTTCGGCAAGTTCTTCGGCCCCGGCGGGGTGATGGACGATTTCTTCAGCAAAAACCTGGTGCCCTACGTCGACATGAGCAGCAACCCGTGGCGCGCCCGTGCGGCGGGCAGTGGCTCGGTGAGCCTGTCCCAGGATGTGATCAATCAGTTCCAGCGCGCGGCGCGGCTGCGTGACATGTTTTTCGTCAACGGCGCCCGCCAGCCTTCGCTGCGTTTTGACCTCAAGGCCCTGAGCGCCGACCCGGCGTTGAGCAAGGTCACCCTCGACATTGATGGCCAAGCGGTGGTGTATGAAGCAGGCGTAACCGCAAACTTCACGCCGATCGTGCTGCCCAGCGGCAAGGGTGGCGACAGAGTGCAGTTGCAGACTGAGCCTCCATTGGCCAGCGACCTCAGCAGCGACGGGCCCTGGGCCTGGCTGCATGTGCTGGACCGCGGCACGGTCAAGGGCGGGCAGGGCGAGCGTTACCAAGTGGCGTTCACCCTTGATGGCCGCGCGGTGCAGTACGAACTGCGCGCCAGCAGCGTGATCAATCCATTCCGCCGCGATGCACTCGAGCAGTTCCGCTGCCCGAGCCGACTGTAAGGGCTGCGCATGACTCAGCGTATTTCCCGCAGCGGTTTTTACGGCAAGCTCGCCAGCCACGGCGATTTCATCAGTCGCCGCCTGGCGCCGGCCTTCCTGCGCACCTGGGACCAGTGGTTGCAGGAAGGCCTGACCAGCAGCCGCGAACGCCTCGGCGAGCAGTGGCAAGCGGCGTATTTGTGCAGCCCGATCTGGCGCTTTGCGCTGGCCAGCGGGGTGTGCGGCGAACCGGCCTGGGCCGGTGTGCTGATGCCGAGCGTGGACCGGGTCGGGCGCTATTTTCCGCTGACCCTGGCTTATGGCGGGCCGCCGGTCTCGACGTTGCAGCGGCTCAACCAGGATGGCGATTGGTATGCGGAACTGGAGGCCTTGGCGCTGTCATCGCTGGAACCCGGGTTCTGCCTGAACAGCTTCGATAACGCCTTGCTCAGCCTTCGCGCACCGTCCCGTGCCGGCTCACCGATGTGGGGGCACGGCCGCGCTGCCGGCCCCGGGGAATCCTGGCGAGAACTGCCGCCAGGGCAGGACTGGAGTGGCTGGTTGGCGTCGTTGGAACTGAGTGATGACAGCGCGCGGGCGCTGTTCTGGACCGACGGCTCGCCACACATTGCCGCGTCGTTGCTGCTGTGCAGCGACCTGCCGAGCGCGCGGACCTTTGCCGACATGCTCAGCGGTCGGCCGCCCACGCACTAGGCTTCGCAGAGCGCCAGCAACACCGTGGCGTTGTCCCGGCCGCCGTAATCGGCGGCCAGGCGGATCAAACCCTCGCACACCTCGGCAATCGAGTCGCCGCTGACCTGGCCCAGCCACTGCGCCAGTTCGTGGTGCGGCACGCTGCCGTGCACGCCATCGCTGCACAGCATCAACACATCCCCGCGCTGCACTTGATGCAGGGCAATCTCCGGCTCGACCTTGCGCGATGGGCCGATGGCTTGCAGCAGCAGGTTGCGCGACGGCAAACGGTCGAAATGCCCGGCGTCGAGGGCTTGCTGGTACCAGGTCTGGTCGCGGCTCAGTTGCTGCAAGTCACCGTTGCGCAAGCGGTATAAGCGGCTGTCGCCGACGTGAAACAGAATCAGCGGGCCCATTGGATCGCAGCGCCAGACTCCGGTCAGCGTGGTGCCCATGCCCTGGCCGTCGCTCATGCGCCGCGCTTCGTTCTGCGCATACAACCGCGCATTGACCTGCTCGATCGCCGCTTGCAAAGTGCCGATGGCGCCCATGGCCGGCATGCGGCACGTGGCGTCCGGGTCGACGCTGGCCGGTGCGGGCGCGGGCGGGCGGCTGAGGCATTCGCGCAAGGTGTCAAGGGCCATTGCGCTGGCTTGGGCCCCGGCCTCGTGGCCGCCCATGCCATCGGCCACCGCCAGCAACTGCAAATCGGTGTCTACCAGGAAGTTGTCTTCGTTGTGCTGCCTGACCGGCCCGGTGTCACTGAGGCCGAAGGCCAGGGCGGTGGTCAGTCGGTGGGGCCCGGGTACGCCGAGTGGGCAGTGGGTCATGAGGCAGTTCCGAGGCTGTGCAGGAGACGCAGGAATTGCGCGCGTACCGGCGGGTCGTTGATGTGTTCGGCCAGCAATTCGAGGAACACGGGCTTGCGGTCGGTGGCGCGACTGGCGCGGCTGACCACGATGCGCGCGATTGGCCCGATGAGTCGGGTCAGGTGCTGTTCGGCCAGGCTGGCAAACGCCGGGTCGTAGCCGCTGTCGCTGTCGCTGATGGGTTCGGGTTCGCTGGGTGGCTGGATCAGCGTGGCTGGGCGCGTTTGCTCAACCGTCGGCGGCGGCTCGGTCAGGTTCAAGCGCTGGGCGAGGGCAGCGGTGGCCTGGCTGAATTGCTCGCGGCCGCGCTCCGAAGGGATGTGCGGCAGTAAACCGCTGCACACCGCGTCGAAATCGTCGGCGACCAACAACGTGCGCTTGACCAGCAGCCGCGCGAGCGGCCCGATCTGGTGCGACAGCAATGCTTCAAGTTCGGGCCGCGCCTGGTGTTTCCACGGCGACAGCGTGTCCAGCGCACCGCTGGCACTGGACTCGACCGCGCTCGATTGCGCAGTGCGACTGGTGGCCAGGGTCAGGCCGAAACCGCTTTGCCGAGGGTTGATCAGCCGCGTCGCGTCATCGTCGATCTCTTGCGGCACCGGCAACTCGGCGTCCACCGCTTGCAGCGCGTCGAGAAACTGCTGCGCCGAGGCGTAGCGGTCATCCGGGCGCTTGGCCAAGGCCTTGACGATCACCGCGTCGAGCAGCGGATCGAGAGTCGGGTTGAGGCTTGATGGCGGCAGCGGTGTCTGGTTGAGAATCTGCTGCATGACCATGGTCGCCGAACCGGAAAACGGTCGTTCGCCGGTGAGCAATTGATAGAGCACAATGCCGGCGGAGAACACATCGGATCGGCCGTCGACCAAGGTTCCGCAGAACTGCTCCGGCGACATGTAGCTCGGGGTGCCGATCATCGAACCGGTCTGGGTCAGGCTAGAGGTGTCGAGGCGCGCCACGCCGAAATCCGCGACTTTGAGGTGTTGTTCGGCGGTGATCATCAGGTTCGCCGGTTTCACGTCGCGGTGCACCACGCCGCGCGAGTGCGCGTATTCCAGGGCTTGCAGCAGTTGGCGCATCCAGCCCAGGGCCAGGGCCAGACGTCGCGGCGGATGGGTTTGCAGCAAGGTGTTGAGCGGCGTGCCGTCGACGAATTCCATGGCGATGTAGGCCGCGCCGGCGTCTTCGCCGTAGTCGTAGACCGCAACGATATTCGGGTGGCTCAAGCGCCCGGCGGCCTGGGCTTCATTTTTGAAGCGGCCGATCAGTTGTTCGTGCTGATCATCACCGAGCAGTTCCAGGCGAATGGTTTTCAGCGCCACCACCCGCGCGATGTGCGGGTCGAAGGCTTTGTACACGGTGCCCATCGCGCCTTTGCCGAGCACGCTGTCGATGCGGTATTTACCCAGTTGTTCAAGCATGGCCGCGCTACTCTTCGAGCATTTTCATGGCGCTGACCAGGCTGGTGCGCATCCGCGCGAACGACTGCGCCAGGCGCGTCAGTTCGTCGTTGCCACGGGTGTCCATTTCCGGCACATCGGTTTCGCCGAGGCTGACCCGGTCGGCCAGGTTCGACATCTGGCTCAGGCGCCGGGTGACGAACAGGTGAACCATCAGGTTCAACGCGCAAAACAGGAACGCGAAGATCCCCAGCAGCGACATCATGTAGGTGCGCAGCAGCAGGTTGGCCCGTTCCAGCGGCACGGTCAGCGGCACCGATACCATGCGTGCGCCGATGATTTCGTTGAGCTTCCAGCCGAAACCGTTCAAGGGGCCGTAGCGATCGACCACGGTTTTCGGCGCCATTTCCGGCGTGGTGTGGCAGGCCAGGCAGGCCGGGTCGGTGATCTGGATCGGCTGCGCGACGAACAGCGAGGGGCCGGCGCCATCGGTGCGCTCGCCCACCAGCTCCTTGAGGTCAGGCTTGCCGCGTAACTGGTTGACGATGTTGGCTTCCCAGTCGGTGGCCTTGTCCCGAGGGTTGGTCGGGTTGAGCGTGGCTTCCTTGTACGAGTAGTCGGGGTAGCTCTTGAGCAACTCGCGCAGGTGTTCGGTGGAGGCGAACGAGGGAATCGATTGCGGCAGGAACTCGAATTTCAAGCGGTTTTCCAGCAGCGGCACGATTTGCCCCGAGGTGTAGACGCTGGCGGCGGACGCGGCGCCCATGAGCATGCGCGCATTGTCGAGGGACTCTTCCCGCGCGCTTTTCTGCAGCAACTGGTGGGTGAACAGGCTGCTGGCGGCGAAGCCTACAGCGAACACTGCGAGGAACACGATGTTGAATTTGACTGCCAACGACCACTTCATCATCAGGCTCCCAGGGACTGCGGTAGGTAGGAAGGCAGGGCACTGAGGGTCTTCTTCACCGCGCGGCCCCGGCTTTCGAAGCGATAGAGTTCGGTCTCCCATTCAAAGGAGCCGCCCATCTCGCGGATGATTGCCTTGCGGAACGTCGGCGTGGCCAGGCGCGGCGAGAAACGGGTGGCGAGGTTAGCGCGGTTCAGCCCGGGCGCGCGCAGCCAATGGGCGATGTCCTCGAAGTCGACGTCGCGGATTTTCTTCGGTGGCACGTTGGCGGCGGGTTTGCCGGACAGCAGCACCAGTGGATCGAAAAACGCGTTGGGCATCGCACTGATGAAGGTCGCGGGCGGGCGCCCGGCCGGTTGCAGCGGTTCGTCGCCCTTGCGTTGGCTGTATTGCTCATGGGTCAGGGTGGTCTTGCGTCCGGCCTGGCCGCGCTTGTCCAGTTCCGCCAGCGGTTGCGTGCCCTTCTCGACGAACACTTCCACCAGGTTATCGCTGACGTGAGTCACGCTGGCGCTGCGGCTGACGTCCAGGTGCAGGCTGCGGGTGTTGATGTCGAGGTTATCGCCGGTGCGGCCGGGGGCCGGTTGCACTTTCAGCCAACCTTGCAGCACGTGCAGCGTCGTCACGCCGCTGCTGCGATCAATGGCCACCCGGGTGTTCGGGCCCAGCGCCACGGTGCTGGTGGCCAGGCCTTCGATCTGGGTGATGGACTGGTCGGATTCGAGCAAGTCGCCGCTTTGCAGGCGCGTGCCGGAACTGGCGCTGTACAGCACCGTGGTGCGGATCAGTCGCAGCGGTTTCTCGGCGAACGTGATCACGCCCAGGCTGGCGGGAGCGGCCAGGAGCGAGGGCGCTTGCAACAAACCTGCGATCAGCAGCAACACGGAAAATCGGTTCACGGTATCGACCTTTTTGACACAACCCATTGCGCGCAGTGCGCTTTCAAGTGGCGCCAGCCTAACGTTTCGAGGCGCCGGGGCAACGTCAATTCTGCCTATGCCAAAAGGCTGATTTCATGGAACAAATTCATGGAATAAAGCGCGGGGCACAGGTGTTAATCCCTGTGGCAAACCCGTTTGACCTTTCCTTGTGGCGAGGGATCTCGCTCGCCACACAGCGAGTGCTACCACAGAGTGAGTGTCTGCCCATCACCATGGAATAAAACCCCGCCACCGGCTGTTTCTCCCCCCAAGCATCACCGGTTACCGGTTTTTTTTGAGGTGGAACATGTACGACTCTTTACTCGAAGCGGCCTTGCTGGAAACGGCCCGACACTCCTGCGATACGGTCCCGGTGGCCAGTGATCGCACATACCTGCTGCGGCAGATCGTCGCCACTGTGGCGCTGATCCTTGGGGTATGGGCGGTGGGCACCGTGCGTGCTTATGCCGCAACCGAAGACACAGATGGGTTGAGCGTCAGCGCCACCGGGGTGCAGATCTATGACTGCCGCGCCGACGCAGGCGGTCAACTCAGCTGGCAGTTTCGTGAGCCATTGGCAACCTTGATCCAGGACGGCAAAACCGTCGGCCGGCATTTCGCCGGGCCGAGCTGGGAAATGGCCGACGGCAGCGCGATTGTCGGCAAGGTCAGCGCACAAGCACCGGGCGCGACGGCCAAGGACATCGCGGTGTTAACGCTTGATGTGGTCAGTCAAACCGGTGAGGGCGTGCTCTCGAGGATGAGCCGCGTAGAGCGGATCGAGACCCGCGGCGGCGTGTTCGGTGGTCGTTGCGTGCATGCCGGTGACCTGCATGTCGAACCTTATACCGCGCTGTATCGTTTTTTCCGCCGTTGACCCGTGGCTGTTTGCCAGTGGTGCGGTTATCCTCCACGTTGTTTTGTGTTCGTCCACAACAAACAGCGAAAGTGAAGTTCAATGAGCCAATCGGAAATGCGTGCGACCGCCCTTGCCTTGTACCCGGAAGACTCCCGGGAGGCAGCGGAGTTACTCAAGCAGGCAGTGCCGCTGATGGTGCGACACAACATTGCACCCAATCCCGTGCATTACGCGCTCTGGTACACCTACAGCAAAGGCCTGGAGCCGGAGCTCAATCGCCATCTCGACCGGGTGGTCAAGGACTTCGACAGCTTCCCGCCGGAAGCGGCGTGCAAACTGTTTCGCGACTACATCATCCGCGACGAACTGGCCGACGCGCGCATCGGCCAACAACAGGCGATCAACCTGATGGACACCATGGAGCGCGACGTCACCCGCAGTGTGAAGGGCAGCCTGAATTTCCAGGCCAGCCTCGACCATTGCCTGGACATGCTCGAAACCCCGGACGAGCAGCGTTTGCCATCGCTGCTGGGTGAGCTGCAGCAGAGCACGCAACTGATGCAGGACCAGCAGACGCTGTTTCTTTCGCAACTGCACGCGGCGCAGAACGAGATCAAAAACCTGCGGGACAAACTCGAACAGGTGCGCCGCGCCGCGACCCTCGACGACCTGACCCGGGTGCTCAATCGCAACACCTTCAATCGCCTGCTGGAACAGACCCTGAGCAAGGGCACCGCCGGCGTGGCCCTAGTGATGCTGGATATCGATCACTTCAAGCAGTTCAACGATCAATACGGCCACCCACTGGGCGACCGGGTGCTTGAGCACGTCGGTGAGGTATTGCGCGGCGCGCTACCGGCCAAAGCCATTGCCGCGCGCTACGGCGGCGAAGAATTCTGCGTGGTGCTGCAAAACTGCCGCGACCTGGCCAGCGCCCAGCAATTCGCCGAACACCTGCGCACCAAAATCCAGGCCTTGCGCATCAAGGCACGCAACACCGACGCCGTGCTCGACACCGTCACCGCCTCATTCGGCGTGGCCATGGCGCAACTTGGCGACACCCCCGTCAACCTCCTGACCCGCGCCGACGAAGCGATGTACCAGGCCAAACACAAGGGCCGCAATCGGGTTGAGTAAAGTGGGTCGAGTGCATTCAGCAGTTATGAGGTGACTGCCAGGCCGCCATCGCTGGCAAGTCGAATCGTCGCACCGCAGCTCCCACGATGATCTTCAGTGTTCATGGCAAGTGAGTCCACCAGTGAACCTTTGGGAGCTCAGTGTTCATGGCAACTGCATCCACCGCTGGACCTGTGGGAGCTGGCTTGCCAGCGATGAGGCCCTGTCAGGCAATAGAGATGTGTCGGCAGACATTCCACCTTCCCTGACAAGCAGGCTCCCCCAGTAATCTCCAGTGTTCATGGCAAGTCAGGGGCGACTGCCAGGCCGCGATCACCCCAGCTGTTCAATCGCCGCTGCCACTCCCGCGCCGTATTGCGGATCCGCAAGGGTGCAATGCTGGATGTGCCGCTGTTTGATCTCTGCCGACGCGCCGCGAATGGAGCGAGCGGTGTTGTCGAACAGGGCTTGTTGCTGGGCCGGGCTCATGAGGCGGAACAGCGCACCGGGTTGTGAGAAGTAGTCGGCATCTTCGCGATGGTTCCAATGCCCGGCGCCGCCGTGCAGAGCCAGGGGTGGTTCGCGGAAGTCGGGTTGCTCGATCCATTCACCGTAGCCATTCGGCTCGTAGCCCAAGGTGCTGCCGGCATTGCTGTCGGTGCGCATCTGGCCGTCGCGGTGGTAGCTGTTGACCGGGCATCTCGGCGCGTTGACCGGGATTTGGTGATGGTTCACACCCACGCGATAGCGCTGCGCATCGCCATACGAAAACAACCGCGCCTGGAGCATTTTGTCCGGCGAGAAACTAATGCCGGGCACCACGTTGGCAGGGTTGAACGCAGCCTGCTCGACGTCGGCGAAGTAGTTGCTCGGGTTGCGATTGAGCTCCATCACGCCCACTTCAATCAGCGGGTAATCGGCGTGCGGCCAGACTTTGGTCAGGTCGAACGGATTGATCGCATAGGTCTCGGCATCCCGTTCCGGCATCACCTGCACGAACAGCTTCCAGCGAGGGAAGTCGCCGGCCTCGATGCTCTCGTACAGATCACGCTGAGCGCTCTCACGGTCGTCACCGACCAGCGCCGAAGCCTGGGCATCGGTCAGGTTGGCGATGCCTTGCTCGGTTTTCCAGGTGAACTTGACCCACGACCGCTCGTTGTTAGGGCTGATGAAGCTGAAGGTGTGGCTGCCGAAACCGTGCATGTGCCGGTACGACTGCGGCAAGCCGCGATCGCTCATGACGATGGTGACCTGGTGCAGCGCTTCCGGCAGCAGGGTCCAGAAATCCCAGTTGTTATTGGCACTGCGCATGTTGGTGCGCGGGTCGCGTTTGACCGCGTGGTTGAGGTCGGGAAACTTCAGCGGATCGCGCAGGAAGAACACCGGCGTGTTGTTGCCCACCAGGTCCCAGTTGCCTTGCTCGGTGTAGAACTTGATGGCGAAGCCGCGAATGTCGCGCTCGGCATCGGCCGCACCGCGTTCACCGGCCACCGTCGAGAAACGCACGAACACGCTGGTGGTCTTGCCGATTTCAGCAAACAAGCGCGCCTTGGTAAACCGGGTGATGTCATGGGTCACGGTGAAGGTGCCGAAGGCCCCGGAACCCTTGGCGTGCATGCGCCGCTCCGGGATCACTTCGCGGTCGAAATGCGCGAGCTTCTCCAGCAGCCAGACGTCTTGCAACAGGGCCGGCCCACGTGGCCCGGCGGTTTGGATGTTGTTGTTATCGACCACCGGAGCGCCAGCGGCAGTGGTGAGTGTTTTCACCGTGGACATCACGGATTCTCCTGGTTGTTTTGCCACGTGTTCGCCCAATGCAGAACACGCGAACATGAAAACAGCGCCAGGAACATCCAACAATCACACGATGGTATCGATCATTTGTAGCGGTTTTATACCTTGGTTTAGTCCCGGGATTTCGCTCAGTGCCGGGTACTCGCCGCGAGCCGTAGGCGGGTTACTTTATTGACCAGGTCCGGCAACGAGCGAGCCTTCATCTTGCGCATGACTTTGCCACGATGGGCCTTGACCGTGATCTCGCTGATGTTCAGTTCGCCACCAATTTGCTTGTTCAGCAGCCCCGAAACCACCAGGTCCATGACCTCTTGCTCACGGCGGGTGAGGGTCGTCTGGCAGGCGCGCAAGGTTTGCAGTTCGGCGTCGTGATCGAGGGCGCTGTGGCTGCGCTGGATTGCGTGTTCGATGGTGCTCAGCAGCACGTCGGCGCCGAAGGGCTTGATCAGAAAGTCGAATGCCCCGGCCTTCATCGCTTGCACGCTGCGCGGTACATCGCCGCTGCCGGTGATGAAGATGATCGGCATGTCGGCGCGGTCGGCGGCGATCCGCTGTTGCAGGTCGAGGCCGCTGAGGTCCGGCAGGTTGAGGTCCAGCAGCAGGCAGCTGGGCGAATGCGGGCGCGGGCGGTCGAGGAACGACTGCGCGCAGGCGAAGGTTTCCGGCCGCCAGCCTGCACAGCTGATCAGCGCTTCCAGGGACTCGCGCATGGAAATATCGTCGTCGACCACGAACACATAGGGGATTTCGTTTGACACAGTGTTCACCTCATTCGGGACAGTAAAGCTCGCGCGACGCCTGTGTACCTTCGGCGATTATCCCGCGCAAACGCGAATCAGCTGCTCATCGATCCTTCAGTGCAGCGTCGATGGCCAGCGACAGGTCACCGTCGCTGAACGGCTTGATCAAGCATTGGGCACCGCGCAGCGGGAGCGGATGCGGGCGGCGTCGGTCGGCATAGGCCGTGATAAACACGATCGGCACCTCGTAATGGCGGCGGATCAATTCCTCCTGCAACTGCGGCCCCGACATGCCGGGCATCACCCGGTCGAGAATCAGGCATTGCGTCAGCGCCAGGCTGTCGGAGGCAAGAAAAGCTTCGGCCGAGGCGAACGCCGCGACCTCGTAACCGAACTCTCGCAGCAGATCCGGCAACGACTCACGAACCGATTCGTCGTCATCGATCACCGCGATCAGCACCCGTGCGTTCATGGTTCAGTCCTTGGCAGCGACGCTGAGCGGTCATCCACCGGGTCGAAACAGGGTTGGCGCGGGATGGCAAACCAGAACGTGGCGCCCGGTCCATCATTCGGCTCGGCCAACAGCTGGCCGTTGTGGCTTTCGATGATCGAGCGACTGATCGACAAGCCCATGCCCATGCCGTCAGCCTTGGTGGTGTAGAAGGCGCCGAACAGTCGCTCGACGTCCTGCGCGGTAATGCCCGTGCCTTCGTCGCGCACCGCCAGGCGCACGCAGTCATCGGCGTCGTGGGCGGTGGTGATCAACATTACGCGCGGCCGATCATGCACCTCGATCATCGCTTCGCTGGCGTTAAGCAGCAGATTGAGAATCACCTGTTGCAACTGCACGCGGTCGCAGGTCACCGGCGGCAAATCGTCCGCCATATCGAGGTGGACGACGACGCGGTTTTTCTGCAGTTCGATGCGAATCAGCGCCAGCACTTCGCGGGTCGCTTCATTGAGGTCGACGGCTTCGGCGCTGATCAGGTTTTTACTGAACAGCGTGCGCAGGCGCGAGATCACCTCGGCGGCGCGGTTGCCGTCGCGGATGGTCCGGCGCGCGGTTTCCAGGGCCCCGTTGATGTTTGGCGGCACCGCGCCGAGCATGCGCAGGCAGGTGCTGGCGTTGGTGATGATGCCCGACAGCGGCTGGTTGACTTCGTGGGCAATCGACGCAGTCAGGGTGCCGAGGCTGGCCACCCGCGAGACGTGGGCCAGTTCCGAACGCACGGTGTTCAGCGCCTCGTCTGACAGGCGTTGCGAGGTCACGTCGCGGACTGCGCCGATGTACTCGATCTGGTCGTTCTGGCGGATCGCACCGTTGGCGAATTGCAGGTACTTGACGGTCTGATCGGGCATCAACAAGCGGCAGTCGAAGTCGAAATCGCCGCCGTCGGTGCGCCCCCGTTCAATCATGTCGCGCATCAAGGCCCGGTCGTCCGGATGCACCCGCGCCAGGATGCGTTCGAGGGTGATCGGCTCGGCGGGGGCCAGTTCGAAGATCCGGCAGTACTGCTGCGACAGGGTGATTTCGCCACTGCCCAGGTGCCAGGAAAAACTCCCGGTGGCGCTGATGTGTTGGGCGCGGGCCAGGAACGCCTCGCTGCGCTTGAGCGCATCTTCGCTCTGCGCTCGTTCGATGGCGATGCTGGCGATGAACGAGAACTGCTGCGTCAGGCCTTGATGGACCGCGCTCGGCGTGCCGGTGTCGCGGCGGTAGATGGCGAAGATGCCGAGCAATTCACCCGGCAGCGACAGGATCGGTGAAGACCAGCACGACTTCAAACCGTGGGCCAGGGCATGGGCCGGCCAGCTGCCGTCGGCCCAGCGCAGGTCATGTTCGATGTCGGCGACCACCACTTGCTTGCGCTGCTTTGCCGAGAGGCCAAAAGGCCCGGCGGCGCAGGTGAATGGCTCGTCGTCCCTAAAGTTGAAGCAGCTGGCGGGCAGCCCCGGCCCGATCACCTGTTGTACCCGTTTGCCGCTGCGATCCAGCAGCAACACACTGGCGAAACAGCCCTCGGCCGTGGCATCCAGCAGCTTGCACAATTCAGTGAGCACGGTGGCCAGCGGCCGGCCACGGGCGACCATTTTCAGCAGGCGTTTCTCGCCGCTGTGCAGAGCGTGCGTGCGCTTCTGCTCATCGATATCCACTTGCAGCACTGACCACTGGGCAATCTCGCCATCTGGTCCGCGCAACGGCACGCCCCGGGCGTTGAACCAGCGAAAGACGCCGTCGGCGCCGCGCAGGCGATGCTCGACCTCGTAGGGTTCGCCAGTGCTGATCGCATGCTCCCAGGCGATGGTCACCGAGGTGAGGTCATCGGCATGCACTGCCACTTGCCAGCCTCGGCCCAGGCTCTGCGCGACCGTCAATCCGGTGTAGTCGCGCCAGCGCTGATTGAGAAAATCGGTATCGCCCTGCGCCGTGGCCGTCCAGACCAGAGCGGGCAGGGCGTCGACGACGCGCTGGAGTGGGTTGTTCATGCCAGGACCTTCAATGGCGGGAGCAGCCGCCGCGCGCCGTGGGGCACAGCGTCAGGCCAGGGTGATCTCGACGTGGATGTTGCCACGGGACAGTTTCGAGTAGGGGCACGTCTGATGCGCGGCGTCGACCAGTGCCTGGCTGGTTTCGCGGTCCAGGCCGGGAATGCTGACCTTCAGCCGCGCCTGCAGGAAGTAGCCGCCGTCGGCGTTGCACAGATCCACTTCGGCATCGATTGCGGTCTCTTCCGGCAGTTTGACTTTCATTGAGCGCGCAGCCAGTTGCATCGCCCCTTCAAAGCACGCCGACCAACCGGCCGCGAACAGTTGCTCGGGGTTGGTGCCGGGGCGCGCGGAGCCTGGTGCCGAGTGCTGGATATCGAGACGACCGTCGTCGCTCTTCGAACGGCCGTCGCGGGCGCCGGTGGTATGGACTTTACCGGTGTACAGCACGTTATCGGCAGGCACGGGGGTAGGCATGGGCAGACATCCTGAGTGTTGTTAGGGAGTACGCATGACACCAGAAGCCTGGCGGCGCTTCTATAACACTAAGGTGTCGGGTTTTTACGCCCAGGCATGATTGCCTGCCCTCTCGCGTGGTCACGATCACCGGCAGAGCCGTCAGCCGAAGCGGTGTTGCTCCAGCGTGACGTGGTGGATCAGGTAGTCCACCAGTTTCTGGCGCAGCGCCGAGGACGCACCGTCGGCGCCGAGCAAGGCCAGTTCGGTGGCGGGGGCGGGGGCGAAACCGTCATCTTCGCCCAGCAAGTGATGGCTGGGCAGCACCGCCGCCGCGGGCACCAGGCTCATGCCGATGCCGGCAGCCACTGCGGCCTGGATGCCGGCCAGGCTTTGGCTGGAAAACGCGATGCGCCAGCGGCGGCCGGCGGCTTCCAGGGTGTGGATCAAGCGATTGCGGTAAATGCAGCCCTGCGGGAACACGGCAATCGGCACCGGGTCGTTGAGGTGCACGCTCAGATCCTTGCCGCAAATCCACGCCAGCCGTTCCGGCCAGCAGGCGATGGCTTCGCCGACCCCGGCATCGCGCTTGATGATGATCAGGTCATTGCTGCCGTCGGCCATCAGCGCCCGCAGGTCGGTGCTCATGCCGGTGATGATGTCCAGGCGCACCGCCGGGTGCAGACGGGTGAACCCGGACAGCAGTTGCATCAGCCTATGGGAATCAAAATCCTCCGGCACGCCGAGGCGCAGCGACACTTCTTCCTCGGTGGACTGCATCAATTGCTGCGCTTCTTCCGCCAGCAGCACCAGGCGCCGGGCATAACCCAGCAAGCGCTCGCCATCCTCGGTCAGTTGCACGGTTTTGCCGGCCCGATGGCGCCGCAGCAACACATGGCCGACTTGCTCCTCCAGCTTGCGAATCTGCTGGCTGACCGTCGATTGCGTGCGGTGCACTCGCTCACTGGCGCGGGTGAATCCCCCGGCATCGACCACGGCGACAAAGGTTTGCAGCAATTCAAGATCAAGCATGGCGATACATTCTTTAAACGAATTAAATGCCGATTTTAATTTAATTTTACGATTTAGCAATCGGCGCCTAGGCTCAAGCGAACTCAGACACAGGAGCCTCCCATGTCACTCTCCAACCGCACCCGGCCAACCTGGCTGACCTTCGACTGCTACGGCACGCTGATCCAGTGGGACGAGGGCTTACTGGCCTACGTCGAAGCGCTGCTGCGGCGCAAGGGCCTGCGCAACGCCGAGCCGGATCAGTTCATCGCCTTCTACGACCGCCACGAGCACCGCCTCGAACAACAACGCCCGCATCAGAATTTCAAGGACATCTCCGCGCAGTCACTGCGCCTGACCCTGGAAGAATTGGGCCTGGCCTACGACGACGGCGATGCACAACAGCTCAACGAACACATCCGTCGCATGCCGCCGTTTCCCGAAGTGGTCGAGACGCTGAAATGGCTCAAGGAGCAGGGCTTCAACACCAGCATTATTTCCAACACCGATGATGACGTGATCGCCGGCAATGTCGCACAACTGCACGGCTGTATGGATCGGGTGATCACCGCCGAGCAGGCCCAGGCTTACAAGCCCAATCCGCAGTTGTTCACCCACGCCTGGCAGGCGTTGGGCGTGAACAAGGATGAAGTGCTGCACATCTGCGCCAGTCCGCACCTGGACCTGGCGGCGGCGCGGGACATGGGCTTTCGTTGTGTGTGGATCGACCGTGGTACCGAACGTCGGGCCTTGCCCGACTATCAGCCCGACCGCGTGCTGAACAATCTGGCGCAAGTCAAAGACCTGATTGGCGAATGGGGCTGGGCCCGTTGAACGACTTGAAAAAGGAGTACGCGATGAACCCGTTACGCGGCACACATCTGGCGCTGTTCGATGAACCGCTCATCGCCAGCCTGCGCGAGGACCTGGCCCTGGCCCTGCGCGCCGCTGCGCACTTCGGCCTGGGCGAGGGCGTGTGCAACCACTTCAGCGTCGCCGTGCCGGGCAGCGAGCACTTTTTGCTCAACCCCCGTGGCTTGATGTGGGAGGAGGTCGGCGCGCAGGACATCGTGATCATCGACGGCCAGGGCCGGATCCTTGCCGGGCGCCATGAGGTCGAGCCGACGGCGATGTTTATCCACGGCGCGGTGCACCGCATCACCGGCAAACTTTGCGTGCTGCACACCCACATGCCTTACGCCACCGCGCTGACGCTCACTACTGCGCGGGGCCTCGACACCACCCTGTCGCAAAACGCCATGCGTTTCCACGGACGAACCGCGCTGGACGAGCACTACAACGGCTTCGCCCTCGACGCCCGCGAGGGCGAACGCATCGCCCTGGCCATGGGCGACGCGGACATTGTGTTCCTGGGCAATCACGGCGTGGTGGTATGCGGCGAACGCATCGACTATGCCTTCGACGACCTCTATTACCTGGAACGCGCCTGCGCCGCCGAAATCCTCGCCCGCACCAGCGGCCTGCCACTGGCACCCTCCACCCCGGCGATTGCCCAAGCGGTGTGCGAACAAGCGTCAGGCGAGCGGTTGCAGTCGGAACTGTTTTTTCAGGCCTTGCGCCGTAAATTGGTGGGGTGATTGGTTGGTCCACCAGTCATGGCCAGACCTGAAATGTGGGAGTGAGCCTGCTCGCGAAAACGTCAGGCCAGCCACCCCATCAACAACTGGCCCACTGCTTTCGCGAGCAAGTTCGCTCCCACTTTAATCTGCAGTGTTCATGGCGACAGCGACCGCTCCAAAACCTCGCGGCAGGCCAACACAAAACCCCAGCACCCTAGAAAAATCTGTCCAATGTCGGCCACAACCCCCCCGCACACCACCAAACCCTGTGGGAGCGGGCTTGCCCGCGATGGCGTCAGCCCAGCCAACACATCATCAACTGACCCACCGCTTTCGCGAGCAGGCTCGCTCCCACAATAATTTCCAGTGTTGGCAACAGCGATCACCACAAAATTCCATGCAGGCCAACCACAAAAACTCCGGCACACCACCAAACCCTGTGGGAGCGAGCCTGCTCGCGAAGACGTCAGCCCAGCCAAAACACCATCACTGACCCACCACCCTCACAAGCAAGCCCAACCCAACTCAACCCGCCCGAAGCCGCCAACCCAGCACATCCATCACATCGCAGCCATCACGCAACAACATCGCCGCCGCATGCGCCAGTTGCTGCACATCCGCCCCACTGGCCTTGCTGATGTCCAGATTGGCCAGGCTTTCCATCGTCTGCGTCGCCGCCAGCAAACGGCTCGCCGCGCTACTGTGCAGCTCCGCCATGGAAGCCTGTGTCGCCACCAACAACACCGGCACCTTGCCTTCGTTGTGGGTCATCGGCATATGCGCATTCATGCCTTACCTCCGGCATCCGCCGCACGCATGCCTTCGATGGAAGCCTGCAACAACGACCGCGCCGACCCCAGCATCTGCTGACTGGCCCACTGCAACGAAGCCACATGCTCCGGCCGGGTCGCCACGGGGGCTTGATGGGCGAGGGCTTCGGCGCAACTGAGGTAGGCCGAGGCGTGTTCCAGGGCGTCGAGCAAGGGGATATCGGGTTGTACCGAGAAGAGGTGGTGATCGGTGTGATCGCAGGGGGCGAAGGGGGTGGATTTGGTAGTGAAGTCCGTCATGGGTGTAGCTCCTGATAAGTCAAAGAGCTGCCACGGCAACGCCGTCAATCGAATAGGTGGCAACTGTGTGCGGGTTGACGGACCGGTCCAGGAAACCCGGCGCACCCGAAAGTGCCCCGCACACAGTCACCATAAGCTTTTGTCGGGCACACGAGTGCACGAGCAAAGTGGAGACAATGCGATCCCAGAAAGAGCCGAGCCGTCAAACCCGATCACGAATGAGTCGTGACAGGGCGCGAGGATAGGGAGAGCGGGCAGGGCCGTCAACCGGGCCTGCGCGTGAAATGGCGGCGGTGTTTGTAGGCCTGTTCCTGTCTAAGTTGCGCCGATTTAAAGGATACGAACACTTGGTCTGACCATTCCATATTGTTGGAATGGTCAAGTAGCGGCACGGCCACGGCCAGTCGGCGCATTCAATTGCTGGATGGCGTCGAGCTTGTTGCGGGGGAAACCTGGGTTGATGAGCGCGGTGGCTGGACGCAAACCCTGGCTAACTTACCGTTGAAAAGTTACAGCCTGACGGCCAAGGCGCGGTACGGCGCCGAGCCGGTATCGACGCCGCCGCGCACCTTCAAGGTCGAGCCGCCGCTGAGTGTTGATCGCACGAGCATGGGAACGATCAGCTCAGCGGCGTATGATCCGCACCTCACCCTACCGAGCCCATCGTTCAATGCCCACCCTCACGCACTACAACAGCCCCTGCCCGGAGGCGATCACCAGCCAGATTCTGCAACTGGTGGTCGATAACCTCACCGACATCAGTCAGGTCGGGCTGGGGCCGAGCAATCTGTTGTACAACGTTTATCAGTACGTGATCGGCTACGAGGTGCATCTGCACCTGGCGGCGCTGGAGGGCGGGGCGGTGGAGTTGATCGTGGCCACGGATGAGGACGATCCGGCGCTGGTCAGCGGTTTTTTGCTGTACCTGCCGGTCAAGGATGATCCCGAGGCTTGTGGGGTGGCGTACATGGCGGTGCACGCGCGGCATCGGCGTCAGGGGATTGCCCGGGGAATGCTGCGGCAGATGCGGGCGCGTTATCCGCAGGCCGAGCTGAGTTGCAGCGTGGGCAAGGTCGGTTGGTTCGAGGCTTTGGGCTTTCGGGTGTTGGGCGCACGGGGCCCGCAGATTCTGATGAGCACCCGCGACCACAGCAGCGACGGCTTGATGGCGACCCAGGACCTGGCGCCGATCTTTGCCTCCACCGAAGTGCGGCAGATTCACACCTACCTGCTGCAACGCCACGGCAAGCGGGCGATGATCGATGCCGAAAAGCAACGGGACCGCCACCTCGACCAGATGACCGCCAAGGCCCGCACGTTTATCCAGCAACGCCTGCACTGATCGCTACTGCTTGCGATACGCCCCCGGCTGAATCCCCATGGCTTTTGCGAAGGCGCGGGTGAACGCCGCCACCGATTGGTAGCCGACCGCCGCGCTGACGTGTTCGACGGTGTTATTGGCCTTGAGCAATTGGCAGGCGTGGCGGATGCGCAGCGCCAGCAGCACTTGCCCCGGTGATTGCCCGGCGAGGTCGCTGAAGCGTTTGAAAAACGCCGAGCGCGACAGGCCGGTGCAGGCCGCCATGCTTTCCAGCGGCCAGGGCTGTTCCGGGTGATCGATTAATTGCCCCAGCAGCGCGGCGAAGTCCGGGTGCCGCGCCAGTGCCACCATCCCGCCGAGGTGCGGATTGTCCGCGACTTGTTGGCGCAACACGTACAGAAACAGCAGATGACTCAGGCGCTCCAGCAGCGCGGTCGAAGGGGCCGGCAGGCGTTGGCACTCGTCCAGAATCAGCTCGAACAAGGCCCGCGCCGCCGCTGAAGACGGGTCGCCGGCGCGCAGGATGATGCAGTTGGGCAAACCGTCGATGATCAGTGACGACAGGCCCGACTTGAAGTGAAAGAAACCGCACACTAACCCCACGCCATCTTCGGCCTGCTTGTCCAGGGCGGTCATGGCCATGCGTGGCAATTGCTGCGCGGCGTCCGCCTGTTCCGCACTCGATAGCCGATAGTCCAGGTCCCGCAGCAGGAACACCGCATCGCCGGCCTCCAGCCGTTGACTTTCGGCGACACCGGCAATGTGCAGCCAGCAATGCCCGTGCACGATCACATGGAAACTCGCGCGCTCCAGGCCATGGGTGCTGGCATGCCATTGCCCGCAATAGCGCCCGACGTGAAACAGGCTGGCGTCGAGTTCGAGGTTTTCTAATAACCAATCAACCAGTGGGCTGGACGAAATCATCTAATGGAAACACTCAAGAGCAAGTAATCGCGACTTTAGAATATGGTTCGGAATTCTTATAACCAACAGACTGGAGCGACACCCTACCTTCGGAGTCCCCGCCATGTCCCGCGTTACTTTACACACCCTTGAGACTGCACCTGAAGCGGCCAAGCCGTTTCTGGAAAGCGCGTTGAAAAACTCGGGCTTTATACCGAACCTGCTGGCCGTGCTGGCCAATGCCCCGGCGGCGCTGGAAACCTACGTGACGGTCTCGGGCCTGAATGGCAACGCCACGTTGAGCCTGGGCGAACGGGAAGTGGTGCAGTTGATTGCCGCGACTAATCATGGCTGCGATTTCTGCGTCGCCGGCCACACCGCCGTGGCGCTGAACAAAGCGAAGTTGCCAGACGAAGTGGTCAGCGCGCTGCGGGAAAAATCGCCATTGCCGGTGGAGAAACTCGAAGCCTTGGCCGCTTTCGCCCGCGAAGTGATCGCCACCCGTGGCGATGTCAGCGACGCCACCTACAGTGAATTCAAAGCTGCCGGTTACACGGAAGGTCAGGCGCTGGAGGTGATCCTCGGGATCAGCCTGGCGACCCTGTGCAACTTCGCCAACGTGTTCGCCCGCACGCCGTTGAACCCGGAACTGGCGACTTACCGCTGGCAGTCGGGCGCGCAGTGAGTGCTCCAGACCGCACCGCGTTGACAGGAGGTAAAGCATGTTGAACCGAGCTTTGACTCAGTGGCTCGACACCCAGGCCGAGGCGCTGGACCTGGGCCAGTGCGACGCTGAGGCCGTGCTGACGAAGCTGGCCAGCGCTGACGTGCTGCGCGTCGGTGTCGATGGTGAGTCGGGGGGCAGTGGCGGCAGCGTGGCCGACGCCATCGAGGCGATTGCCGCCGTCGCCAGCCATTCCCTGGCCGCGGCGTTTGTGTTTTGGGGCCAGCGCGCCTTTATCGAATACCTGCTGCAGAGCCCCAACATGGCGTTGCGCGAACAGTTGTTGCCCTCGTTGCTCAGCGGTGAACTGGCCGGCGCCACCGGGTTGTCGAACGCGATGAAATTCCTCTCGGGCATCGAGTCGCTGCAAGTCGGCGCCCAGGCCAATGGCGATGGCTGGCGCCTGAACGGCCGGCTGCATTGGGTCACGAACCTGCGCAAGAGCGGATTTGTGGTCGCTGCGGCGATTGAGCGCGAGGCGGGCGGGGCGCCGTTTGTGCTGGCGATTCCCGACCGCCTGCCCGGCGTGCAACGCTCGGCGGATCTGCAGTTGATGGGCTTGCAATCGAGCAACACGGCGGCACTGGACCTGGTGCAGGTCGAGGTGCCCGGCGACTGGTTGTTGCACGAGGATGCCAAGGCTTTTCTGCCAGCGGTGCGCCCGGCGTTCCTCGGTTTGCAATGCGGCTTGGCCATTGGCCTGGCCCGGCGTGCCCTGAATGAAGTCCAAGGGCATTTGCACGACACCCGCTCGATCCTCAGCGAACCGCTGCACGAGCAGCGCGAGCAACTGGAGCACGCGGTGCAGGCGTTGAAAAGCGGTGTGCTCGACGGGCGTTTTCGCACGCAACCGGCCGAGCTCTTCCAGTTGCGCATCGCCTTGGCCGAGGCCGCCGCGCAAGCGGTGCAACTGGAGTTGCAAGCCAGTGGCGGCAAGGCCTATCTGTGCAGCCACGGTGCTGGATTCGCCCGGCGCTGGCGCGAGTCGGCGTTCGTGCCGATCGTCACCCCGAGCCTGGTGCAGTTGCGCGCCGAATTGCAGCGCCAGGCCCGGGACGCCGCCGCATGAGCCGGCCTGTGCTGGAGGCGCGGCAGATCGCGCTCGGCTACCCCCGCGCGCAAGGTTGGCAAGCGGTCCTGGAAGGCTTTGACCTGCAACTGCAACCGGGCGAGGTGGTGTCTATCCTCGGCCCCAGTGGCGTCGGCAAATCCAGTTTGCTGCGGGTCTTGGCCGGCTTGCAGGTGCCGCATCAGGGGCAGGTTAGCTTGCTCGGCGAAGCCCTCGACGGTCCGCATCCACGAGTGGCCGTGGCGTTTCAGGACCCGAGCCTGTTGCCGTGGTTGAGCCTGGAAAAAAACGTCGCGTTCGGCCTCGATTTCGCCCGCCAGCCAACGTTGAGCGTGGCGCAGCGCAAGGCGCGGATCGATCACGCGATCGACGCCGTGGGCCTGCAGCACGCTCGCGAGCAATACCCGGCGCAACTGTCCGGCGGCATGGCGCAACGCACCGCACTGGCGCGCTGCCTGGCGCGCCAGCCGCAAGTGTTGCTGCTCGACGAGCCGTTCGGCGCGCTGGACGAAGTGACCCGCGCCGACATGCAGGCGCTGTTGCTCAAAGTCATCCGAGAGCACAACACCGCCGCAGTGTTGATCACCCATGACATTGACGAAGCCCTGCTGCTCTCCGAGCGGATTCTGCTACTGGGCAACAGCCCGGCGCGGACCCTTGGCGAGTGGCGCATCGACTTGCCTCAGCCGCGTGCCGAGCTGGTCGAGGAACTGGGCGCCTTACGCATCGAGATTCTCAAAACCCTTCGGCGGGCGAGCCGCACTCCTGACCCTCAACCCTTGCCCGATTCCCCGGAGAACCCCTATGTGCCTGGACGACTTCACTCACACTCGTCGTGACTTTCTCAAACTCAGTGCGTTGCTGACCGCTGCCGGGGCCATGCCGCTGCTCACCAGCCTGAACGCCCGTGCCGCGTCGGAGCCCAACGCGCCCGTACGCATCGGTTACCTGCCGATCACCGACGCCACGCCGTTGCTGGTGGCGCACAACAATGGCCTGTTCGAGGCCGAGGGCATCCAGTCCGAGCGCCCGGTGCTGCTGCGCAGTTGGGCGCAGGTGATCGAGGCGTTTATCTCCGGGCAGGTCAACGTGATTCACTTGCTGTCGCCGATGACGGTGTGGGCGCGATACGGCAGCAAAGTGCCGGCGAAAGTCGTGGCCTGGAACCATGTCGGTGGCTCAGGCCTGACCGTTGCGCCAGGCATCAACGAGGTTAAGCAACTGGGCGGCCAGTCGATCGCGATTCCGTTCTGGTATTCGATCCATAACGTGGTGCTGCAGCAGTTACTGCGCGACAACGCCCTGCAACCGGTGAGCAAGGCCAGCAACGCGACGCTGGCGCCCAATGAAGTCAACCTGCTGGTGCTGCCACCGTCCGATATGCCGCCCGCCCTGGCCAGCCAACGCATCGCCGGCTACATCGTCGCCGAGCCGTTCAACGCCTTGGCCGAGCAGCTCAAGGTCGGCCGGGTGCAGCGCTTTACTGGTGACGTCTGGCGCAACCACGCGTGCTGCACGGTGTTCATGCACGAGAACGATTTGAACAACCGGCCGGAGTGGTCGCAGAAGGTGGTCAACGCGATCGTCAAGGCGCAACTCTGGACTCGCGACAACCGCGCCGACGCCGCCAAATTGCTCTCGAAGGAGGGCGCCAACCGCTACACGCCACACACCCTTGACGTGCTTAACCGCGTGTTGTTGCCGGACCCCAGCGCGCGCGGTGAATACCTGAAGAGCGGGGCGATCCAGCACAGCGATTGGGACGAGCACCGCATCGACTTCCAGCCGTACCCGTTCCCGAGCTACACCGAAGAGCTGGTCAAGCGTCTCAAGGACACTTTGATCGAAGGCGACAAGGGCTTTCTCGCCGGCCTCGACCCGCTCCAGACCGCGGCCGATCTGGTGGACGATCGCTTCGTGCGCAAGGCCGTTGAATCGGTCGGCGGGCTCAAGGCGTTCGGCTTGCCGGACAGCTTCGAGCGGCAAGAGGAGTTCAGTCTCTGATGGTTCGACGTGTTGCTTCTGACCTGCATTCATCGGCGCTGCACTGGGCCTTGGGCCTCGCCGGGCTGGCGAGCCTGTTGCTGCTGTGGTGGCTGGGCATTCGCCTGTTTGGCAGCGTCGAAGGCTTGTCCGCGCGTTTTTCCCCGCAAGCGACGCTGCTGAGTCTGGTGGAACTGCTCGGTCGCGCAGAGGTGTACGAACACATCGCGGTCAGCCTGCAGCGGATTCTGGTGGGGCTGTCGCTGGCGCTGCTGATTGGCGTGCCCCTGGGGCTGTTGATCGGCAGCTATCGGCATCTGGAAGCGGCGACCACCCCGGCGTTTCAGTTTTTGCGGATGATCTCGCCGCTGTCCTGGATGCCGGTGGTGGTGATGCTGATGGGGGTGGGTGATCGGCCGATCTATTTTCTGCTGGCGTTTGCGGCGGTGTGGCCGATCCTGCTCAACACCGTGGCCGGCGTGCGCCAACTCGACCCGCGCTGGCTGCAACTGAGCCGCAGCCTGAGCGCGACCCGTTGGGAGACCTTGCGCCGGGTGATCTTGCCCGGGGTTCTCGGCCATGTGTTGACCGGCGTGCGCCTGGCGATCGGGATTCTGTGGATCGTGCTGGTGCCCTGCGAGATGCTCGGGGTGAGTGCGGGGTTGGGGTATTTCATTCTGGATACGAGGGATCGGTTGGCGTATTCGGAGTTGATGGCGATGGTGGTGTTGATTGGGGTGTTGGGGTTTACGCTGGATGCGCTGGCGCGGCGGTTGCATCGGGTGGTGCATTAGGGGCTGATGTGCTCGCGAACGGTTGTGGGAGCGAGCCTGCTCGCGAAGGCTTCGGGTTGGGTCATGGATTTGGTTGGTGTACATATCCGTTGCTGCGGTAACGGCTGCTTAGGGTTTCGCTCTTACAGCGAGTCACCTTTTTCAAACGCCGGTGTGCCGGCCCAGCAAAAAGGTAACCCAAAAGGCTCGCCCCTGACGTCCGGCCCCTCGCGTAGGCTCGGGATCCCTTCGCTCCGGCATTCATCCGGGGGCATCGCCCTCCGGTTGGCTTCGCTGGCACCTACATGCGATGAGTTCGACTGCGTCGAACGGCGCTGCGCGCCAATCCCCGGATAAACACCTTCACTCAGCCTCCCGACGGGGCGGGTGGATCAAAATCAAAAGCGCGGCGAGCTGACACTCGACCTGATGGGTGTACGCCGGTGTTATGGATGTCCACGTTAACTGTGGGAGCTGGCTTGCCAGCGATGACGGTCTGACTGCCAACCCATCACCATCAGATACGCCTCAACCCCTTGTGGCGAGGGAGCTTGCTCCCGCTGGGTGGCGAAGCCGCCCCAAAACCTGTGCCCTCGATTCCACTGATGAACCGGTTCGCCTGGTATAGGGCTTGCTGCGCAAGCCAGCGGGAGCAAGCTCCCTCGCCACCGGGTCCAATCTTATCGATGCTCCGCTCAAGCCATCGGCCCGCCGGCATGTTCCCAGACAAATTCCACCGCGCGCCGCATCACCGCTGGATCGCGCAGGATGCGGGAGTTACCCAGTTCGCGAACCTGGATGATTTCCGAGAACGGCCAGTTGCGATGCAGGGCGTCGGCGTCGGCGTAAGGCACCACGGGGTCGTCGAGGTCGTGGATGATCAGCGCCGGATGCAGCAGGCCGTGGCGCAGGTTGCCGAGGTTGGCTTCGCTGATGGGCTGTCCGATGAAGGTTTCGACCCATTCCATGAATGCCACAGCCAGCTCGGGACTGGCCTGCTGCGTGCGCAGGAAGCTGCGAAGCATCGGGCCGAGCGAGGCGGGGCCGCCGAGGTGGACGCTGGCGTCGAGGCTCAGGCCGTTGTTCAACGCCCAGAGGATTGCTGCCGAGCCGGCGGAATGGCCGATCACCGCGTACACCGGTTGAATCGCCTGGCACAGCGAAAGTAACGCGCGGCCCATGTGGATCACGCTCGACGCTTCGCCCGGTGAAGTGCCGTGGGCCGGGGCGTCGTACAGGGTCACCGAGAACCCGGCGCCAAGCAGCGGCTCGACCCAGTGCGCCAGGTGCGAGCCGCGACTGTTCCAGCCGTGGGCGAGCACCACTCGCCGACCGTGGCCGAAAGTCCAGCATTCCAGGCTCAGGGGGCCGTCGCGGTGGGTGTGCCGGTGCCCGCGTTCGAGGATATCGATTTGCCCGGCGCTGGCCGGTATCCGCTGCGGGACGCTGTACAGTTTTTTCAGGCGTTGAAGTTCGTCATCACGTATTGGCACAGTGATGACCTCGCAGTGGCAGGTGGTCAGGCATGGAAGAGTCCTCAAATGGTCGCGGGTCGGGCTAAAGGACGGGACCGGCAGACCACTGAAGTTTTTCAAGCAGGTGTGTTTGGGGTGTGTCGCGGCGGCGGCGCATTGCATGCTCGTGTGTCTGTGGCCGGGGCAGACACAGTTCTGTACAAACCTTGGCGGATGACGCTTGGGCGCTTTTGCGCTACATTTTCCGGCCGCTCCTTCTACGGTGAAATTGCTTCATGTCTCTTGCGCTCGAACGTCTAGTCGCTGGTACGCCCATTCCATTCGCTGGCAACCGTGTCACCGTGGTCAGCCCCGAACTGGCGGCGCGTTTTCAGCCCGGCGATCACCTGTTGGTCGAGCAGGTCAGCGGTGCCTTGCTGCTGATTCCGGTGGCTGATCAACAGGCGGCGTCGCTGGCGATCGAGCGCGCCGAACAGGCCTTCGCGGCGCTGGCCGTTGTCAGTGACGCGGCGATCAGCGAGTTCTTCGACCGCTTTGCCCAGCGCCTGGAAAACCCCGAAGCCTGGGCCTTGATTGAGGCCGCTAACCAGGCAGATATCGAACGGGCCAAGGCGCGCGGGCGATCCACCACCCGGCTGCTCGCCGATGAGCGCATGCGCCGGGACATGATTGCCGGCCTGCGTGCCTGGCGGGACGCGCCGCCGACCCGTGGCCAGGTGATCAGCAGCGTCGAGCACGAGGGCTGGAAGGTTGAGCAAGTGGTGTCGCCGTTGGGCGTGGTCGCGTTCGTCTTCGAAGGTCGGCCCAACGTGTTCGCCGATGCCGCCGGTGTATTGCGTACTGGCAACACCGCGGTGCTGCGGATCGGCAGCGATGCCTTGGGCACCGCGCAGGCGATCGTCAGCCATGCGCTGAACCCGGCGCTGGCGGATGCCGGGCTGCCGGCCGGCGCGGTGTCATTGGTGGAGAGCGTCAACCATGCCGCCGGTTGGGCGATGTTCGCCGACCGTCGATTGTCGTTGGCGGTGGCGCGCGGTTCGGGGCAAGCGGTCAGCCAATTGGGCAGCATCGCCCAGCAGGCCGGCACCGCCGTCAGCCTGCACGGCACCGGCGGCGCCTGGTTGATCGCCGACAAGGACGCCGACGCCGCGCGGTTCGCTGCCGTGGTGCCGCGCTCGCTGGACCGCAAAGTCTGCAACACCCTTAATGTGTGCCTGATCCACCGCGAGCGCGCCGCCGAATTGGTGCCGCTGTTCCTCGACGCCCTGCAACAGGCCGGCCAGGCTCGAGGCCAGGGCTGCAAGTTGCACATCGTCGACGGCGATCAGCACTGGTTGCCCAAGGATTGGCTGGATGCCAGCGTGCAGGTCGCCCGCGCCGAGGGCTACCAGACCGAAGCCATGGCCGAAACCCTGGCGCAGGATCAGCTCGGCAAGGAGTGGGAATGGGAAGAAACCCCGGAAGTCAGCCTGCACATCGTCGACGACCTGGACAGCGCGATCAGCCTGTTCAACCGCTACAGCCCGCAGTTCACCGTGTCGCTGCTCAGCGATGATCCGCAGGTGCAAGCGCGGTTTTACAACGCGGTGAATGCGCCGTTCGTGGGTGACGGCTTCACCCGTTGGGTCGATGGCCAATACGCGCTGAACAAGCCTGAGCTGGGGCTTTCGAACTGGGAGAGCGGACGGTTGTTCGCCCGCAGTGCGATTTTGTCCGGGGATGGGGTGTTCACCTTGCGCAGCCGGATGACCCAGATTGATTTGACGGTAAAGCGCTGATTTCAAGGCCCTTATCGTCGTGCACTGGCTGTTTGTGGCGAGGGAGCTTGCTCCCGCTGGGTGGCGAAGCCACCCCAAAGCCTGTGCCCTCGATTTCACTGATGAACCGGGTCGCCTGGTATCGGGCTTGCTGCGCAAGCCAGCGGGAGCAAGCTCCCTCGCCACATAGATTAGCGTCGCGGCTTGGAATCACTGCGCATCAAGAAACCCTCGAGTCAGTCCAGCCATCTCATCCAGCCGCGTATCCATCGCAAAGTGCCCGGCATCCAGGATCTCGACCTGTGCCTTGGGCAGGTCGCGCTTGAAGGCTTCAGCGCCGGCCGGGATGAAGGCCAGGTCGTGTTTGCCCCAGATCACCAGGGTCGGCAATTGGTGGGCGCGCAGCCATTGCTGCCAGGCCGGGTAGGCGGCGAGGTTGTTCTGGTAGTCGAAGATCAGCTCCATCTGGATCGGCCCGATACCGGGGCGGTTGAGGTAGGCCACTTCGTCCTGCCAGAGGTCGGGGTTGTAGGCGGTTACGTCGGGGTCGCTGCCGATGTGGCGCATGCGGGTGACTTCCAACGACAGGTGTGCGGCCATGGCTTTGGCTTCGTTGGCGGCGCGATCGGTCCAGAACGCTTTGCGACTTTCCCACATCTTGCCCAGGCCCTCGCTGTAGACGTTGCCATTCTGGAACACCATGGCGCGCACCGCTTGCGGACGGGCTATGGCCAGGCGCATGCCGACTGGCGCGCCGTAATCCTGCATCACCAGGGTGTACTGCTTGATGCCCACCGCGTCGGTGAAGTGCGCCATCAACTGCGCATAGTGCTCAAAGGTGTAAACGAACCGGCTCGGGTCTGGCGCCTCGCTGTTGCCAAAACCGGGGTAGTCAGGGGCGATCAGGTGGTAGCGGTTGCCCAGTTGCTGCATCAAGCCTTCATACATCCGCGACGAACTGGGGACGCCGTGCAACAACAGCACGGCGGGTGCGTTGATGTCACCGATTTCGCGATAGGCAATGTTCACGCCGTCGACTTGGATCTGCCGGTAGGCCATTTTTGCCGAGGGCGCCGGGGCATCAGCCAGGGCGGTACCGGCGCTGAGGAACAATGACAACAGCAACAGCTTCAAGCGCAAGACGAGTGACATGGGCAGTTCTCCTTGAGTGAACCGGGCGATGGATGCCCGGCCAATGAGGTGAATGATCCATGGAACACCGACGCACCAGAATCAGCGTGACTGACAATCTGCCATTTCACTTTCGGCAACAATCGGAGGTACTGCTGCCATCAGGTCGCGTAGATCATTGCTTCAAGTGAAATAACCGATTGTGGAAACCGATGATTCTATGCGCGGGAGTGGGGAGCGATCATGGGTGCCTATTTGATTGATCAGGCCCGACCCGTGAACCGATTTCGTGACATGCAGGTGTTTTTGGCAGTTGCCGAGGCCGGTAGTTTTGCAGTGGCCGCCCGACGCCTGGGTATTTCACCGGCCAGTGTGACCCGTGCCGTAACGCAACTGGAGGAGCGCCTGGGCACCCGATTGCTGCTGCGCAGTACCCGACGCGTGTGCCTGACCGAAGAAGGCAAGGTGTTCCAGGCGAATTGCCTGCGGATCTTCAAACAGATCGAGGATGCCGACACCGCCGTCAAAGGCCTGTGAGCGGCAAAACGGCGACCCTGTTTCCAGGGCCGCCGTTGCTGTGAAGCAGGTGACTTACTTGGCGTTGGCTGCCGCCTCGATCAGGCTGGCGACCACTTTCGGGTTGGACACCATCACCACGTGGGAGCCGCCCTTGACCACCACAGTCTGCTTGGACTTGGCGCGCTCAGCCATGAACGACAAGGCTTGCGGCGGGATGTTCTTGTCCTTGTCGCCATAGACGAACCACGACGGAATGGTTTTCCATGCTGGCTCGGTGGCACCTTCGTTCAGTGCGACATCGGTGACTGGACGCTGGGTCGCGGCCATCAGTTTGGCGTCGGCGTTCGACACATCAGCGGCGAATTGGTCATGGAATTTGTCTTGCTGGATGTACAGATCCTTGCTGCCATCGGCCAATGGCACCGGCGGTGCGAGCGTTGGGCCGAGGGTGCTGCCGGGGAACTTGCCCGACAGGCCGGCGGCGGTTTCGCCGGCTTCCGGGGCGAACGCTGCCACGTATACCAGCGCCTTGACGTTAGCCTTGCCGTAACCGGCCTCACTGATCACCGGGCCCCCGTAGGAGTGGCCGACCAGGACCACCGGCGACTTGATGCTCGACACCAGATCGCCGATCGACTGCGCATCACCTTTGACGCTGCGCAGCGGGTTGGCGGCGGCGATCACCGGGTAGCCATCCTTCTCCAGAATCTTCACCACGCCATTCCAGCTACTGGCATCGGCGAACGCACCGTGCACCAGCACGATGGTGGGTTTGACCGGCGCGGCGAAAGCGGCAGTGGCGCTGGTCATGGCGGCGGCGAGGGCGAGACCGGTAAACAACTTCTTCATGGGGCGTTCCTTTCTCTGCTTTGGGGAAGGGCTTAGGGCTAAACGTAGCGCGGACAAGTGCGGTGTTGAGCGCTTGCCAAGTGCGATCAGTATCAATGCCAGCCTGTATCGGGCATGTGTCTGGAAGCGGCGCCAATGCATGGAATTGTGTCTGGAAGGCCGATTGCTACAGTGTGATACAAACCGGGACGCCGCTATTTCAGCCGGTGAAATAACTGATTAAAGGGCGCAGGCATTCCCTTTGCGCATTATTGCGCGGAACATGGGCAGTGACGGGGGCGCAGCTTCGGGTTGCGCCGCCCCTTACCGACCCCCCCACGCGGAACTGCAAACCCCATGAAACGTGTACTGATGTTATTGGCCAACGGTGTCGAGCCGCTGGAAATGGCGGCATTTACCGACGTGCTCGGTTGGGCCAACTTGCTTGGCGACCAACCCCTGGAACTGATCAACGCCGGACTGCGCCCGCAGATCACGACGACTTTCGGATTGTCGTTGAACCCGGCGTTTCAGTTGCGCGACCTGGACCTCGACAGCTTTGACGCCTTGGCGCTGCCGGGCGGGTTTGAACCGTCGGGCTTCTATGAAGAGGCACTGAGCGAACCCTTCCTCGATACCATCCGCCATTTCGTCAAGGTCGATAAACCGATTGCCAGCGTGTGTGTGTCGTCGGTGTGCCTGGCGGCGGCGGGCGTGTTGGAGGGCCGCCAAGCCACCACTTATCATCAGATCGGTGGCGTGCGCCGGGCGCAATTGGTGGAGAAGGGCGCCGTGTTCGTCGATCGCCCGGTGGTGGTGGATGGCCGGATCATTACGTCCAGCGGTCCTGGCACTGCCACCGAAGTCGCCTTCACCCTGCTCGAACACTTGAGCAGCGCGCAAAACGTCGCGGTGGTGCGCCAGAAGATGCGCTTTTCCACCCCCGATAACGCCTGGTACACCACGCCGCAGGTCGCGCCCGATCTGGGCTGACCGCGCGGCGCCGGTTCAGGCCGCTTCGGCGGCTTTGCCCCGGACCGCACAGGTCCGTGGGTGCTCGGCCAGCGACTTGAAGCTGCGCTGGTCCGAGTCGAGTGCGTTGACCGAGCCGGTTTCAATGTCATAGACCCAGCCGTGCAGGTTCAACGCGCCTTTTTCCTGGGCCAGGCGCACGCTCGGGTGGGTCTGGATATTGGCCAGTTGGGCGATGACATTCTCGCGCACCATCGAGCTGAGTCTGGCGGCATCGTTGGCGTGAGTACGGGACTCGTTAATGACCTTGGCCGACTCTGAATGCTGCAACCAGCCGCTGACGGCGGGCAGGTGATCGAGGCATTTGCACTGGGCGATGGCCGTCATTGCGCCGCAATCGGAATGCCCGCAAATCACGATATCGGTCACGCCCAGCACGGCCACCGCATACTCCACCGTCGCCGAAACCCCGCCCGGATGCGGACTGTAGGACGGTACGATGTTGCCGGCATTGCGGATCACGAACAGCTCGCCGGGTTCTTGCTGGGTCAACAGTTCCGGGACCACGCGGCTGTCGGAGCAGGTGATGAACAGCGTGCCAGGGTGCTGGGTGGTCGCCAGGTGTTTGAACAGGTCGGAGCGTACGGGAAAGGCTTCGGCCTGGAATTTCAGGATGCCTTCAATCAGGGCTTGCATGGGGTAGTCCTCCAGAAGTGGGCGCGGCTCGCGGGTAGCGGCCGCGCCGGGTGGATCAGAACGGGCGCAGCGGCAGGAATTTACCGTCGAGGGTGATCACGGCACGGGAGCCGCCTTCCGGGTCTTCGACTTTTTTCAGGTCAAGCTTGAAGTTGATCGCGCTGATGATGCCGTCGCCGAACTGCTCATGAACCAGGGCTTTGAGCGTGGTGCCGTAGATCTGGATCATTTCGTAGAAGCGGTAAATGGTCGGGTCGGTAGGCACGCCCGAGAGGCTGCCGCGCAGCGGGATGATTTGCAGGCGGGCGACCGAGTCGGCGTCCAGCTCAAGCTTTTCGCCGATTACCTTGGCGGCGCTTTCCGGCAACGGGTGTTGGCCAAGCAGGGCGGCAGTGACGTAGGCCAGGCCGAGGCCGGTGCCGTCGGCCAGATCCTGCCAGGACAGGTTCTTGCGTGCTTTGGCGTCGAGGACTTCAGTGGTCAGGGCCAGGCTGGCATCGTTGTAGGCGTGGGACTGTTGCATGATGATTCTCCGGTTTGGATGGGTGTGTCGCTGTGTGTGGGCTCATCTTCTGCCGATTGACTCATAGCGTCCAAGACCTATATACAATGCAAAGCATAAGTGTTGCCTATAGATGAGGTGTCCATGCTGTTGCGTCATTTGCGTTACCTGTTGGCGGTGGCCGATCACGGCGGTTTCACCCGCGCCGCGCAAGCGCTGCACGTGTCGCAGCCGACCCTGTCGCAGCAGATCCGCCAACTGGAAGACTCGCTCGGCGTCGAGCTGTTTGATCGCACCTCGCGTTCGGTCCAGCCCACTGACGCGGGACTGGCCTATATCGAAAGCGCCCGTCGGGTCCTGATCGAACTGGATGCTGGCAAGCGTGCGTTGCACGACGTCAAGGACTTGTCCCGCGGCCGCTTGCGCCTGGCCATGACCCCGACTTTTATCGCATACCAGGTCGGGCCGCTGGTGCGCGACTACGCGGCGCGGTATCCGAAGATCCATCTGGAAGTGTTCGAGTTGTCGATGGACGACATTGAAGCGGGGCTGGCGGACGATTCGCTGGACGTAGCGGTGGCGTTCATGGCGGTCAGCCATGCCGAGATCGAGACCATCCCGGCGTTCACTGAGACTTTGGGTTTGATGGTCGGCCGCGAACATCCCTTGTATGGCAGCCAAGCGTTGCTATCGGCGGCGGAGGTGGCGCAGCTGGATTTCGCTTTGCTGACGCCGGGATTCTTCACCCGCAGCAACATCGATGAATATTTCCGTCGTGAAGGCATCACCCCGCAGGTGCGAATCGAGGTCAATTCAGTCAATACCTTACTGGAGGTGCTGCGGCACACGGCGATGGCAACCATCCTGCCGGAGCCGATCGCCACGGAGGAGCGGGGTTTGCATCGCCTGCGTTTGCACGGGCCGGCACCCAGCCGTGGCGCGGCACTGCTGCGACGGCGCAACAACTATCACAGCGCCGCGTCCCTGGCGTTTACCGAACTGCTACTGGGCGGCTCAATCGTCGACTGACTCGCAGATGCCATGGGCCCCTTTGGCGCCGTTGTAGCTGACCGAGACGGCGTCATCATCGCCAATGCTGATCGACAGGGTGATGCCCGACCCCTTGGCTTCGAAGAAGCGCTCGTTGACGGTTTTGGTTTCGGCCTCTTTGTTATTGATCATTACCGGGCCGCCCTGGTCGGCCATGGCCATGATCTTGCCCGGACACTCCACGGCAAAAGACGGCACACCGTCCGCCAGCGCGGCGCCGGCCAAGGGCATCAGCAACATGAAAGCGAAGGTGGATTTCATCGCACATCTCCAGGGCTGTATGAGTTGAACGTTCTTGCCCTAACCATAGCCGTGTTTTGTTTCGCGCGGACAAACAAAAAGCCCCGCTCATGTTTGAGCAGGGCTTTGAGGTGGGAAAGTTTAAATTAGCGGTAGTTAGTAAAGCCGATCAATCACCCGAACTTCGTTGCGGTTCTGCATCGAGTCCCAGGCCTGGGTCAGGGTTTGCAGCACCTGGCCGATGAAGTCTCTGTCGGCGGCGGCTTTCTTGCCGACGTAACCCTGGCCGCGACGGTACATCTTCAGGCGGGCCAGCAGGTTCTGATGGTTCTGTTCGAACTCGTCCTCACCGGCGTGTGGCGACAGGCTGTCGATGTGCACATCACCGGATTTGCTGATCCACAGGATGTGGCTGTCGTGGCTGTCTTTTTGCGCCGCGAACATGCGAGCCAGTTCTTCGATAGTGGGTTGATTGTTCAGATTCATTGTAAGCCCCTTGACCATTTGGTGATCTGTCTAGTTGGTTCGCTAATACATGTAGCCCATCGGTTAGTTGATCCCTGGCACCGAAACCAGGACGTCAGCGCTCGGCCACCAGAATCGGCGGGGTCACGCATCTGTTGCATGTAGTCGTGTTGAATAACTGCTACGCAATAGCGTCACAACGAGGAGAAGCAGCGAATTCCTGGACACCATCAGCGACTTTTCAGGGTCAGCCACAAGCGTCTTGAGGATTGGTCGCCGGCGCTTCTCGTCCTTGTACTGGACTGTCATGCCAGGTCAGCTTCTTCAATCTGCCTTGTGGGCAGTGCGTATCCGGGAAAACAGCTCGGCGGTCAGACGAGCTTGCTCAAACGTGTTGCCAGCACTCCCGATCGGGGAGATGTCTGCATCATGCAAGGGCAAATCGGAGGCGTCAATGCTTATGTAGTGATTATTTTTTGGCACTACATATTGTCGGACAAAGCTATTTGGGCATTAAGCGGAGGGCTGGCGAAGCGGTAGAACGTGCAGGCGTGTCCGTCTACCGGGTGCTGATGCAGGGTGAACGCGCCTTGCGTCAGACGCGGCAGAAGCCCGGCCCAGAAGCGTTGCGCGGGCAGATTGGTGTCGAGGTGGAATATTTGCCACTGGCCCGGCAAGCGACTCAAGAGGGTGGATACGACAGACTGCCCGACGCCTTGACCCCGAAAGCGCCGGGCAATGAAGAAGTAGCTGATGTTGTACTCGGCACCGCTCAGTTGCACGTTGCCGTCGACCACTACAAACCCCGCCAACTCGCCATCGGCCCGGATCAGAAACGCCTGGGTCGCTGGATCGCGCCAGTAATCGTCCAGCGACTGAATGCGGAACAGACCCTGCTCGCCCAGCCTCAGCGGCAGCCATTCGCTGAAGTCGTGCAGGTAGAACTGCATCAGGTGGTCGAGCACCACCTGATCGTCGCGCTGGGCTGGGTGCAGCGTGATGGCCGGCATCAGCCGCGCGCGGATTCAGTGCGGCGCGAAGTCGTACTGGCCGCCGGTCCTCAGCGCAGCCTGATACGCGGTGCGCTTCTGGAAACGCTCGACCCAGGCCGCCACATTGGGGTAGCTGCTGATTTTGCCTTGCGCCCGGGCGATTTCGCCGATGAAGCTCATCTGGATATCCGCCGCGCTGAACTCGCTGCCGAGCAGGTAATCGCCCTGACTGAGTGCGGTGTCGAGGTATCCGAGGTAGTTGGCGATTTCCGACTGGATCCGCGGTTGCAGCGGCGCGCCGGCATCGCCCAGGCGCCCGACATACAGGTTGAGCAGCAGCGGCAACATGGCCGAGCCTTCGGCGAAATGCAGCCATTGCACGTACTGGTCGTAGTCCGCGCTGGACGGCTCGGGTTGCAGGCGACCATCGCCATGGCGGCGAATCAAATAGTCGATGATCGCGCCAGACTCAATCAGCTTGGTCGCGCCGTCTTCGATCACTGGCGACTTGCCCAGGGCATTGACGGCTTTCAGTTCCGGCGGCGCAAGGTTGGTTTTCGGGTCGCGCTGGTAGCGTTTCAGCTCATAAGGAATGCTCAGTTCTTCGAGCAGCCACAGGATGCGTTGGGAGCGGGAGTTGTTCAGGTGGTGCACGATGATCATGGTCGAAAACCTATTCAGTCAGTCGGTGTGTGTCGGGTCGTGAAGAACACTAGACCATCCGCGCATGAATGAAGTGCCTTTGGCATTCATGACGTGCTGGACTGCGGACGTTTCGCTGCGGTTTTGCCGGCAGTCGACGGTTTACGCTTGGTGGACTTGCGCTTGTTCTTCCACGGCGTGGCGCCGCGTCCGGCCGGGCTGGCCGGGCCGCTGATGGTCAGGCTGAGCCCAGCGCAACGGGCCACCTGTTTGCTCATCCACGCCGCTTGCTTTGTGACGAATTCTTCCAGGCTCATCTCGCCGCTCTGCACCATGTCCAGTGCCTGTTCCCAGATGGCCGTGGTGCCCGGATCGGCGATGGCCCGCGGCACCGCGTCGATCAGGCTGAACGCGGCCGGCGTCGCCGCCAGGGCCTTGCCGTTTTTCACCAGGTAACCGCGATCGAGCAGACCCTGGATGATCGACGCACGGGTGGCCTCGGTGCCAATGCCGGTGGTGTCCTTGAGCTTCTGCTTGAGCAGTGGATCTTCCACCAGTTTGGCGACGTTTTTCATCGCCTTGATCAGATCGCCTTCGGTGAACGGCTTGGGCGGTTGGGTCCACAGGTCTTTGAGCCTGACATCAGCCACCGCGCAGTCGAGGCCCTGCGCCAGCGCCGGCAAAGGTTGCGGCGCCGGGGCTTCGCGCCCCTTGGCCGGGGCGAGGGCTTCGGGTAACGCACGTTTCCAGCCGGGTTCGATGATTTGTTTGCCCACCGCCCGCAACGCCTGGCCGGCGCAGTCGAAGTCCGCCTGGGTGCGGTCGTACTCATGATTGGGCAGGAATTGCGCCAGGTAACGGGCGCGAATCAGGGTGTAGACCGCCCGTTGCTTACCGGCCAGTTTGCCGAGATTGTTCGCCGCCGCCGTGGGGATGATGCCGTGGTGCGCGCTGACCTTGGCGTCGTTCCAGGCCCGGGAGCGGCGCGCCGGTTCGAGATGATCCTGCAGCGCATTCAGCGACGGGTCGGCCTGACGCAACGCAGCCAAAATCCCCGGCGCCTCGCTGTGCTGGCTCAGGGGCAGGTAGCCGCAATCACTGCGCGGGTAGGTGATGACTTTGTAGGTTTCATACAGCGCCTGGGCGATGTCCAGGGTTTCCTGGGCGCCGAGCCCAAGTTTCTTCGAACAGACTTCCTGCAGAGTGCCTAGATCGAAAGGCAAGGGCGCGACTTCGCGCAAGCGTTCGGTGCGCAGCTTGATCACCCGCGCATGGCTGACGCTCAGCAAGTCCTGCGCTGCGGCCTGGGCCAGCGGCTGGCTGAGGCAGCGGTCCTGATCGTCGCAAGCGTCCGAGGGCGCACGCCATTGCGCGGTGAACGCGGTGCCGTCGTGCAGCAGTTGCACGTCGATTGCCCAATACGCCACAGGCACGAAATCGGTGATGCTGCGGTCGCGATCCACCACCAGCCGCAGCGTCGGCGTCTGCACCCGGCCCACCGGCAGCACGCCTTGGTACCCAGACTGGCGGCCAAGCAGGGTGAACAAGCGGCTCATGTTCATGCCGATCAACCAGTCCGCCCGTGAGCGGCCCAGCGCGGAATGATAAAGGCTGAAGGTCTCGGCGCCGGGCTTGAGCGCGGCAAGGGCCTTGCGGATCGACGCATCGTCCAGCGCCGACAGCCACAGGCGCTGGATCGGCCCGCGATAACGACAATGCTCCACCAGCTCGCGGGCAATCATTTCGCCTTCACGGTCGGCGTCGGTGGCGATCACCAATTCACTGGCTTCGCCCAGCAGACGCTTGACCGCTTTGTACTGGCTGGCGGTGCGCGGTTTGACGGTCATCTTCCACTTGTCGGGGATGATCGGCAGATCCGCCAGTACCCAGCGCTTGTACTTGGCGTCGTAGGCATCCGGCGGGGCGGTTTCCAGCAGATGGCCGATGCACCAAGTGACGGTGACCCCCGTGCCCAGCCAGCAACCGTCGCCCCGGCGCTTGGCGCCGAGCACCGCCGCAATGTCTTTGGCCTGGGAAGGTTTCTCACAGAGGTACAGCCGCATAACCACCATCGTTGATCAAGGTCTGGAAGGTGCACAGAATGGCCGCAGATGAACGTTCGGGCAATCTTTATCTGTATGGATGTACAGCTTAAAACGTTGCGGCGGATTGCGCCGGTAGCCTGATGCTCAATGCGACGCCACAAATACCGCGCCCGCCACCGGCGGCGGCAGGGCGAACGCCGCTTTCATCCGCGCCACTTCGTCGCTGGGCGTGCGCCCGAACAGGCGCTTGAACTCGCGGCTGAATTGCGAGCCGCTTTCATAGCCGACCTGCGAGGCGGCCACCGCGACACTGTAGCCATTGCGCACCATCAGCAGTCGCGCCTGGTGCAGGCGTGTGGATTTGAGGTATTGCATCGGCGAGGTCTGGGTGACCGCTTTGAAGTGGCTATGGAAACTCGGCACGCTCATGTTGGCTTCACTGGCCAGATGCTCGACGTCCAAGCGCTCGCCGAGGCGGCTGTGGATACGGCGCAAGGCCTTTGAGATGCGCCCGAACTGGCCTCGTGCGTTGAGCGCTGCACGCAACGAGCCGCCCTGGGCGCCAGTGAGGATGCGGAAATAGATTTCCCGCACCAGCGCCGGCCCGAGGATGTGCGCGTCGAGCGGTGCCTCAAGGGCTTCGAGCAGGCGCAGCACTGATTGGCTCAGCGCCGGGTCCATGGGCGATGCGTACAGTCCTTTGGGTTCGGCGGGTTCGCTGTGATCCCGTTCCTCGAGTTGCAGCAGCAGTTCGGCAGCGAGGTTGAAGTCCAGGTGAAAGTACAGCGCCAGCAGCGGTTCCTCGGCGCTGGCGTCGGTTTCCATGGTGAAAGGCACCGGCACCGCGACCGCCAGGTAATGCTGGGCGTCGTAGAGGTACATCTGATCGCCCCAGTACCCACGCTTGCGGCCCTGGCAGACGATGACGATCCCCGGATCGTAAAGCACCGGGGTGCGGGTCAGCGCGCGGTTCGAGCGCAACAGCCGTACACCGTCCAGCGCTGTCAGGTTGTAGCCTTCGTTCGGGGCCAGTCTGCCCAGCAGCGCAATCATCTGCCGCTGGCAATCGTTTTGAGCTAATGCTGAATCGCGCATGGCGTGGTCCTGCCTGATCTCACAGGTCTCGAATCTGCGCGTCTTAACTGCACAAATCAATCGACTCATAGAAATAGGCAAAGGTTTGACACGAACCGGCGTTCTGCCAAACACCTCCGGCGCCTAGGATGAACCTCACTGAACAATCACTGGAGTCAACCGTATGAACACCCATAAAACGTTGTTTATCACCGGCGTCAGCAGCGGCTTCGGCCAGGCTCTGGCCAATGAAGCACTGGCCGCTGGGCACCGGGTCATCGGCACCGTGCGCAGTGAAGCCGCCCGCGCTGCGTTCGAGCAGCAGGCCAATGCCTTTGCGCGGGTGCTGGATGTCACGGATTTCGCCACCCTCGATGCGGTGGTCGCCGAGGTTGAAAGCAGCCTCGGCCCGGTGGATGTGCTGGTGAATAACGCAGGCTACGGTCATGAGGGTGTGTTCGAAGAGTCGCCACTGGAAGAGATGCGCCAGCAGTTCGAGGTCAATGTGTTCGGCGCGGTGGCGGTGACCAAGGCGTTTGTGCCGTTCATGCGCGAGCGCCGCGCCGGGCACATCATCAACATCACCTCGATGGGCGGCCACATCACCATGCCCGGCATTGCGTACTACTGTGGCAGCAAGTTTGCCCTGGAAGGCATTTCCGACACCTTGAGCAAGGAACTCAAGCCGTTCGGCATCCACGTTACGGCTGTAGCGCCGGGCTCATTTCGAACCGATTGGGCGGGGCGCTCAATGCGCCGTTCGGAGCGCAGCATCGCCGACTATGACGCCTCGTTCGATCCGGTGCGCGCTGCCCGTCAGGCCAAGAGCGGCAAGCAACTGGGTGACCCGGTGAAAGCGGCGAGGGCCATGCTGACCTTGATCGACAGCGCCGCGCCACCAGCGCACCTGTTGCTCGGCAGCGATGCGTTGCAACTGGTGCGCGAAGGTCTGGAGGCACAGTTGAAAAACATTGCCGAGTGGGAAGCGCTGACCCGTTCAACGGACGGTTGAGACCGCTACTTTCGGACGGGCTGCCGCCGACTGGGCGGGCTTTGCGCTATACCTTCCAACCTGAAGTTGTGCCGTCGTGGCTCGATGCCCGACGGCATTCGCCTGATGCCTGGAGAGGTTGCCCCACCATGAAAGTCCCTGCTCACCGCGTCATCAAAATCAATCCGCTGCCCGGTTGTCTGCTGGTGAAATTCCACGGCATCCAAGTGGCGTCGACCAAGAAGGCGCTGGTGCTGGAGGAGGCCAATTACCCGCCGGTGTATTACGTGCCGCGCGGTGACATCGCCGAGCAGTATTACGCCCGTACCGATCACACCAGCTATTGCCCTTACAAGGGCGACGCGAACTATTTCAGCCTGCAGATTCCAGGGCACGAAGGGGCTAACGCGGTGTGGACCTACGAAAGCCCCAAGCTCTCGGTGGAGCAGATCAAGGACTACGTGGCGTTCTACCCCGATCAGGTGACGTTCGAAGTGCTCAGCGCCGATGCCTGAGGGCTTTCGCGCAATGCTTGCACCGCTTGCACCAGGGTCGATTCGTCAATTTGCTCGATGGAGGTGACGCCGGTCAGGGTCATGGCCACGCGCATTTCCTTGGCGAAGATGTCCAGCATGTTTTCCACCCCGCGCTGGCCGTCAGCCGCCAGTGCATAAGCCATCGCGCGGCCGAGCAGAACGCCTTTGGCACCCAGCGCCAGCATGCGCACTACGTCCAGCCCGGAACGAATCCCTGAATCCACCAGTACCGTCAGGTCATTGCCCACCGCCTGCATGATCGGCGGCAGCGCTTTAGTGGTCGACAGCACGCCGTCCAACTGCCGGCCGCCGTGGTTGGAGACAATGATGCCGTCGGCGCCGAAACTCACCGCGTCCTTGGCGTCCTGCGGGTCAAGGATGCCCTTGATGATCATCGGGCCTTTCCAGAATTCGCGAATCCATTCCAGGTCGGCCCAACTGATCGACGCGTCGAAATTGTTCGCCAGCCAGCCGATGTAGTCTTCCAGGCCTACTGCTTTGCCGAGGTACTTGGAGATATTGCCGAGGTCGTGGGGTTTGCCCATCAGGCCGACGTCGAACGCCCATTCCGGCCGGCCGATGGCTTGCAGCATGCGCCGCGACGAGGCGTAAGGGCCGGACATGCCCGAGTGCGCATCGCGATAACGCGCGCCGGGGGTCGGCATGTCGACGGTGAACACCAAATTGCGTACCCCGGCCGCCTGCGCCCGCTCCAGGGCGTTACGCATGAAGCCGCGGTCTTTCAATACGTAGAGTTGAAACCAGATCGATTGCGCGGTTTGCGACGCGACTTCCTCGATCGAGCACACCGACACCGTCGACAGGCACAACGGAATGCCCTTGTTCTCCGCCGCCTTGGCCGCTTGCACTTCGCCGCGACGGGCGAACATACCGGTCAGCCCCACCGGCGCCAGCACGATCGGCATGGCCAATGGTTGCTCGAACAGGGTGGTTTCCAGGCTCAGGCTTTCGACGTTTTTCAGGATGCGCTGGCGCAGGCTGACGTCGCGCAGGTCGGCGCTGTTGGCTCGCAGCGTATGCTCGGCGTAGGCGCCGCCATCGATGTAGTCAAAGAGAAAACGCGGGAGTTTGCGACGTGCTGCTTCGCGATAATCGGAAGCGGATGAAATGATCACGATGCTCAAGCCTCGGTCGGGTGAGTGGCGGGGTTGAGTAGGCCACAAAAGTGCCTGGGCTGCAGCCAGTTACCTTCAGATAGGCGCATAACGACTGTGGGAGCGAGCCGGCTCCGGGCGGCGTTCCGACGAAGAGGTCAGCACAAGTAAAATTAATGCTGACTGACCTGACGCCTTCGCGAGCAGGCTCGCTCCCACAATGATCGGCGATAAACCTGAAAGTGCTGAACACTACAAAAACCTGTGGGAGCTGGCTTGCCAGCGATGACTATGGTTTAGGCGCTGGAGATTGTGCAGGTGTACATATCCATTTCTCTGGTGATGGCTGAAAT
>NZ_JAVLSB010000023.1:0-3224 GCF_031583775.1 Pseudomonas rhizozeae | reverse complement strand
TAAAAAACCCGCCAAAGCGGGTTTCTTAACGTAGCGTGTGTTACTTGACGTTCGTCGGGGCCGGGCCTTCAGCCACGCCCAGGTCGTCTTCTTCACGGGTTTCGGAGATCCCGCGACCACCGGAAGCCAGTTCCGTTTGCAGTTGGTCTTCGTCCAGCTCCTTGACCCACTTGGCCACGACCAGGGTTGCCACAGCGTTACCGACCAGGTTGGTCAGTGCACGGGCTTCGGACATGAAGCGGTCGATACCGAGGATCAGCGCCAGGCCGGCAACCGGCAGGTGGCCCACGGCGGACAGGGTAGCGGCCAGTACGATAAAGCCCGAACCGGTCACACCGGCAGCGCCTTTGGAGGACAGCAGCAGCACCAGCAACAGGGTGATCTGGTGGGTGATGTCCATGTGGGTGTCAGTCGCCTGGGCGATGAACACGGCAGCCATGGTCAGGTAGATCGACGTACCGTCGAGGTTGAACGAGTAGCCGGTCGGGATTACCAGGCCAACGACGGATTTCTTCGCGCCCAGACGCTCCATTTTGATCAGCATGCGCGGCAGGGCCGATTCCGAGGAGGAAGTACCCAGCACGATCAGCAGTTCTTCACGGATGTAGCGGATCAGTTTCAGCACGCTGAAGCCGTGAGCGCGGCAGATGCCGCCCAGCACGACCAGCACGAACAGCACGCAGGTGATGTAGAAGCAGATCATCAACTGACCGAGCTGCACCAGCGAACCCACACCGTAGGCACCGATGGTGAACGCCATGGCACCCAGCGCACCGATTGGCGCGAGTTTCATGATCATGTTGATGATGTTGAACATCACGTGAGCGAAACGATCGATGAAGTCCAGCACCGGCTTGCCGTAGGCACCGAGGCGATGCAGGGCGAAACCGAAGATCACCGAGAACATCAGCACTTGCAGGATATCGCCGTTGGCGAAGGCGCCGACGATGGTGTTCGGGATCACGTTGAGGATGAAGCCAACGATGCTCTGGTCTTTACCGGCAGTCACATAGGCAGCGACTTTGGAGGCATCGAGGGTCGACACGTCGATGTGCATGCCGGCGCCCGGTTGCACGACGTTGACCACGATCAGGCCAATCAGCAGGGCGATGGTGGACACGATTTCGAAGTAGAGCAGCGCGTAGCCGCCGGTCTTGCCGACGGATTTCATGTTCTGCATGCCGGCGATGCCGCTGACGACGGTACAGAAGATGATCGGGGCGATGACCATTTTGATCAGTTTGATGAACCCGTCACCCAGTGGCTTGAGGGCCACGCCGGTCTGCGGGTAGAAGTGACCGAGCAGGATGCCGATGATGATGGCAACGATCACCTGGAAATACAGGGATTTGTACAGTGGCTGACGAGTCGTCATTGCAAAGTTCCTCAAGAGCGTCCCGCGACAACCTCCAACTGTTGCCCACGAAACCTCAATCTGCGAACCCTCCTGCACTGGAGGGATTTGTTTTTTCGAGCTGCGCTAAGGCAGACATCTGCCCGTTACATCGCAAAGCCCGTGCCACCTCTTGCGAAAAACCTGCAAGCCTTTTGACATCAAGGGTTACAGGTATTTTTATGTCACCGCGTTGTTACAAGGATGTGGCGGATTTCCGCCGACCATGCTTCTCTCGTCCTACAATTTGGCGGATATCCGCCTTGTTACTCCAGCGGCGGATAACTAATCTCTGCCGTCCACTGCCCGGAATCCGCTATGCGCGAACGCACCATCGCCAGCCATTTCGCCCGTGCCGCACTCGGCGGCGCGCGTCGGCTCGGCCATGATTATTCGTGCCTGCTGCAGCAGTTGGGCATCAGCCCGGAACTGCTGGAAGAGCCCCGCGCGCGGATCGCTCCGGAGCAATTCACGCAGCTGATTCAGGGCCTGTGGCTGGCGCTGGACGACGAATACCTGGGTTTCGGCGCGGCACCGAGCAAACCTGGCACCTTCGCGATGATGTGCCATGCCTTGATCCACTGCCGCCACTTGGAAAGCGCGCTGAGTCGGGGCTTCCTTTTTTATAGTCTATTCCCGCAGGCCCCGCGCTTAAGCCTGAGCCGCGAAGACGAATGGGTGCGTTTGAGCCTCGACGACGCGCAGCTCTGGGACCCGGACCATTTCCTCAGCGAAAGTCTGCTGGTGATCTGGCATCGACTCGGCAGTTGGCTGATCGGCCAGCGCATCCGCTTGCAACAGGCCACGTTCAGCTATGCCAGACCGGCGCATGGCGCCGAATATGACCTGATGTTCGCCTGTCCGCTGGAATTCGGCGCTGGTCAGAGCAGCCTGCTGTTTCACAGCCGCTACCTGAACATGCCGCTGTTACAGGATGAACGGACCCTCAAACACTTCCTCGAACGCTCCCCGGCCGACCTGCTGTCGCGCCCGGACGATGGCGACAGCCTCAGCAGCCAGTTGCGCCGCCTGCTCAGCCGCGACAGCGCCCGCTGGCCCGACCTCGAAGCCGTCGCCGCGCACCTGCACATCAGCCCACAAACCCTGCGCCGACACTTGCGCGAAGAAGGTTCGAGCTTCCAGGAATTGAAAGACCAACTGCGCCGCGACATCGCGATCTACCACCTGGGCCGCGCCGACCTGTCCCTGCAACAAATCGCTGAACAGCTTGGGTTCTCCGAGCCATCGGCATTTCATCGAGCATTCAAGAAGTGGACCGGACTGACACCAGGGGCTTATCGGGCACAGGAGTATTGATTGTTCTGCGCAGCTCCAGCGCCAACTCGCCCTGAGCGCTGTTGAACTGCTGTTGATCTGGCTGTTGATCTGGCTGTTGATGTGCTTCTACTTTTGATCTGGCTTTTGATCTGCCCTGCCCCGTTGACCAGAGGCTGAACGCAGGTCTTGCGCAGTGGGCAACCCGGCAGGACGCCGGGTTAGCCGCCCCCGGCCAGGGATGGCCGATGGCGGCGGGCCCACGGAGCAGGGCCGGAGTGAAGGCATGCCGAGCCTAGGCGAGGCACCGAATGGAGGGGATGAAAGCGCTTGGTTACTTGGCGCTTTTCCAAGTAACCCGCTGTAAGAGCGGAACCCATCGAGGCCTTCACCCAAGGAATGGATATGTACACCTGCCAAATCTCTAGTGCCTGAACAGAAGTCATCGCTGGCAAGCCAAGCTCCCACAGGGTTTTGGGAAATCCGCAATTTACTCGTCAGCAGGGCGATCGCCTTCGTCGGAACGCCGCCCGGAGCCGGCTCGCTCCCACAGAAT
>NZ_JAVLSB010000022.1:0-46392 GCF_031583775.1 Pseudomonas rhizozeae | reverse complement strand
CAAAAGCGCGGCGAGCTGACACTCGGCCTGGTGGGTGTACTCCGGTGTTATGGATGTCCACATTAACTGTGGGAGCTGGCTTGCCAGCGATGGCGACCTGACAGCCAACCAATAATGTCTGGACCTACCCAAGTCAAATTGTGGGAGCGAGCCTGCTCGCGAATAACCGCGCAGCGGTCAGCCTTTCAACAAGCTCTCTATTTCGCTAAACGCAGGCCGAGCCAGCACGTCAGCCTGGCAGCAGCGCTGTTGCAGTTCAGTCAGTGCCGCGCGCTGTTCGGGGCTGAGCCCGGTGTCGATGCGGTCCAGCAATTCCCCCAGCAATACGCCGAACGCCCGCACTTCGAGGCGTTGCAGGGCGCGGGTTTGCGGGGTGTCGTCGGTGGCGTGGAAGGACGCGGCGCCGAAGTCGCCGAGCAGGCAATCGCCGTGGTCGTTCCAGAGGATGTTGTGGCCATACAGATCGCCATGGGTGATGCCCTGGCGATGCAAATGGGCGCCGACCGAGGCGATACCGCGGGCTAAGCGCAAAGCGATGTCGGCGCTGAAGCGCGTGTCATCGGCGTACACATCGCGGCTGCACGACGCCAGGCTCGGCAGCCCGGCCAGGTTGCGATAGCTCGGTTCGATCAGTTGCATCACCAGCCCGGCCTGTTGCTGGGGATGGTCGACGATCCGGCCTTTGATCGGGATCAGGTTGGGGTGCAGCCCGGCGGTGATGCAGGCGTTCATTTCGTGCAGCGGCGAGCCGTCGCTGGTCATTTCGCCCTTGTAGAGTTTGACCGCGACAGTCTCGGGCGCGGTGTTCAATGCCTGCCACTGCGCACGGTAGATCACCCCCGACGCACCTTCGCCCAATGATTGCTCCAGCGCCAATTGCCTCCAGGCAATCGTCGGGGTGGCGGCGAGGGCCGAGGCGTCGGCTTCGGTTTCCAGCGGATTGCCGGCGTAGGCCAGCCAGGTCAGGCTCGGCAGGGTCAGCAGCCATTGTGGCAACTCCGTCAGCCGGTTGGCGGCGATGCGGATCAGTTCCAGACGATGACACTGGGCCAGGCTCGGCGGCAGGGCGGCCAGGCGATTGCCGGCCAGCATCAGCTTCTGCAAGTACGGGCGTTCGCCCAGTTCGGTCGGTAGCTGATCGATGCGGTTGTCGGTCAGGATCAGCCAACGCAACAGCGGCGGCAATGCAGCGCCGCTGACGGTAGTGATGCGATTGGCCTTGAAGCCGACCATGGTCAGTTGCGCGCATTGGCCCAGGCACTCGGGCAGTTCGGTGAACTGGTTGTCGGAGCAGAACAGGATGCGCAGTTTGCCCAGGCGATGCAGGTCATCCGGCAACTGACTCAGGGCGTTGCCGCTGAGGTTGAGGATTTCCAGGGAGTCCGCCAAGTCGAAAATTTCCCGGGGGAATTCGGTGAGGCCGGCGGCCAGGTCAAGGCGGGTGATACCGGTGAGATGGCCGGCGCGCAGTTGGGCGAGGGTGTTCATGAGGGCTCGGTTGGGCGGGGAGGTGGGCATGATAGCGGGAAATGCCTTGGTTTCTTCTGAATTGCGTACATATCCGTTGCAGCGGTAACGATGAATAGGTTTCGCCCTTTGGAGTGAGTGGATCAACAGCCCGGAGAGCTGACACTCATTCTGATAGGTTTACGCCAGTGTTGCGGACATCGGTATACCTGTGGGAACGAGCTTGCTCGCGATGGCGACCTGGCAGGCGACCTGTTTCCCGAGCAGGTATTCATCCCCTGTGGGAGCTGGCTTGCCAGCGATGGCGGCCTCCCAGTCCACCTACACTCGCAGATACACCCGGCTCCCACTCTGAGTCAGCGCCGGCCCTAAGCGTGCGAATCCTCAGCGTCGATTTGATCCAGCACGCGGTTCACCGACAGTTCTACCAGCGAGACCATTTGCTGTATCGCCAGCACACTGCTGCGGGTTGGGCCGTCAAGGGTGAACGCGAGGTCGCTGGTCATGACGTTGAGCGAGGCCAAGGTTTCGCAGGCGTGGGCCAGCAGGCTTTCGTTGTCGACGTTAGGGGCGATGATGAACATCGAACTGGTGTTTTTTTTCGGCGATGGAATGGGATCGTCGGGTGGATTGAGGTAGTGGTCGAGCGCGCGGTTGGCGGCGTCGTTGAGTTTTTTTGAGTCGAGTGCGGTGTACGGGGAGACGTCGTCTGGCTCGGGGGGATTTGGGGTTGCTTTGAACATGGTGAAACTCCAGATAAGAAATGGAGCCGCCATTGATTGCCGCGACGCAATCGAAGGTGGCAGCTGTACGCGGGTTCGCGGACCGATATCTGGCACTCGGCATACCCGAAGGTATCCCACGCACAGTCGCCATAACACGAGACGGCAGACACTTAATGTGCTGCTGTCAGGTGGCGCGATTATGCACCAGAAAAACGAGCCGCGACGCCCGGCCGCTGATTTAGCAGCGACCACCAAAGCCTAGCGATGCGACTTCCGAGGGACAACCGTCAAAAGCTGTCGGAAGATTCTTTGGAAGGTGTTGGTTTTGTAGGACTGATGATGAAAAAGGCTGGGAGTACATATGGAAGTGATTGGCTAACTGCCAGGCCGCCATCGCTGGCAAGCCAGGCTCCCACAGGGATCGAGTACATTCGCAGCGACCACCTACATCCGTGTCGACTGCGGCCAATCCAGCCGGTCGAGTGTCAGCTCGCCGCGCGATGGCTTTTGATCCACCCGCCCCGTCGGGAGGCTGAGTGGAGGCGTTTATCCGGGGATCGGCGCGCAGCGCCGCATGACGCAGTCATGCTCATCGCATGTAGGTGCCAGCGAAGCCAACCGGAGGGCGATGCCCCCGGATGAATGCCGGAGCGAAGGTACGCCGAGCCTAGGCGAGGGGCCGGACGTCAGGGGCGAGCCTTTTTTTGCTTACTTTTTTTTGGCGTTTGAAAAAAAAGTGAGGCGCCGTAAGGGCGCAACCCTAAGCAGCCGTTACCGCAGCAACGGATATACACCCAAAACCAAGAGCATAAAGCGCTGTATTCCCATGCGAAGCATGGGAATACTCAATGACCCCGGGCTAGCGCTCAATACTCCGATTCCACCGCGCATTCCACGCCGGGCGCTGTTCGTTGACCTGATCCCAATCAATCGCAATCGCGGTCTCCAGGTATTTCTGCATCGCCTCAACCTGGCCGCGAGTTTTATCGGTAGTCGGGGTATTAGGGTTGGACGGAATCTGGTCGCCATCCTCCAGCGCCGCCGCTTGCGCCTCAGGCGTGAGCAAAAACGCCGCGAGTTTCTGCGCCAGTTCCGGCTGGTTGTTGTTGGCGATCGCGCATTCGGCGACGTTCAGCACCACCGCGCCTTCCTTGGGTTGCGCGTATTCCACGGCCATGCCTTTTAGCTTCAGCGCGGTGACTTGGGTGGGTGTCAGCGGGAACAGCGCAGCTTCGTCGGTTTGCAGCATTTCGGAGATTTTCGCCGAGCTCGGGATGTACTCCAGCACGTTACGCCCGACGCTGTCCGGCCAGGCCTTGAAGCCCGGGTCGACGTTGGTTTCGTTGCCGCCCTGGATGCGGTTGAACATCAGGAAACCGTGCAGGCCGAAGGTCGAGGAGGCCATGGACTGGAACACCAGTTTGTCCTTGAAGCGCGGGTCGGCCATGTCCATCCATGAGGTCGGCGCGGCCCAGCCTTTTTCCTTGAATAGCCGCGTGTTGTAGGCCAGGCCAGTGACGCCGAGGCTGACTGCCACGGCCTGGTCCTTGATGCGGCCCTTGGCCGGGATTTGCTTCAGCGGTTCGCTGTCTTGCAGCTTGTCGCACAGGCCCATGGAAATCGCGCGGTACATGATCCCGTCGTCGAGGAAGATCACGTGCATCTGCGGGTTGTCTTTGCTGGCCTGGACCTTGGCCAGGATGTCAGCGGAGGTGCCCGGCACGATCACTACTTTGACGTTGTTGGCTTTCTCGAATGGCGGCAGCACCTTGTCGGCATACAGGCGTTCCATGGTGCCGCCGTTCATGCCCAGGTAAAGCGTCGGTTCGGCGTTGGCCTGGGCGCTGGCAAGCAGGGCGCTCAGGCAGGACAACCCAAGCAGAGCAGTGCGTTTGATGCTGTTCATTGGCGCGACCTTCCTCTATCAAGCAACGGAGATGGAGTGAAACCGGGTGATGGAAAATGCATCCAGCGGCGTCCACGGGGCGCCACTGCAAACAATGTCGGCGAGGGCCTGGCCCACCGCCGGGCCGATCTGGAAACCCGCGCCGGCAAAGCCGAACGCGTGCAACAGGCCGGGTTGTGTGGAACTGGGCCCGATCACCGGCTGGCGATCGGGCAGGTAACCTTCGGTGCCGCTCCAGGTGCGGATGGCGTGGGCACCGTCGAGAAACGGGTACAGCTCGACTGCCTGGCGCAGGATTTCCAGCACCGCATGCTGGCCGGGACGAGCGCGGGCGTCATCGAGGGCAAACCCCTGGCCGCCGCCGAGCACGCAGTTGCCGCGGGCGACTTGCCGCGCATAGATGCCGCCGCCCTCGACCCCGGTGCTGGCGTCCATCACCAGCGGTAGCGGTTCGGTGACCAGCATCGCCGGGTGCCCGGAATACATCGGCACGCTTTCGCCAAATTGCGCCGCGAGGTGACCGGCCCACGCGCCGGCACAATTGAGCAACCACGGGGCGCGCAGTTGCAGGCCGGATTCGCAGCGCACCTGGAAGCGCTGGCCGTCATGCTCGACGTGGCTGACTGCCGTTTGTTCGTAAACCTGCGCGCCGTGTCGACGCGCTGCTTGGGCGAAGGCCGGCGACACCAGACGCGGATTGGCGTGGCCGTCGTCCGGGCACAACGAGGCACCGACCGCGACCTCGCCGACCCATGGGAAACGGGCGTGCAACTGTTGCCGATCGAGCAACTGCAAGCCCAGACCAAACCCGCGGCTGCGCTGAGCGTAGTCCTGCAATGCCTGGAAATCGCTGGCACTGCGCGCCAGTTTCAAATGCCCGCTGCGCTGGTACTCGCCATCGATGCCGACCAGTTGCGGCAACTGGCCCCAGAGTTCATGGGCGCGCTGCGACAGCGGCAGTTGCGACAGCGGCCGACCCTGTCGGCGCACGCCGCCGTAATTCACACCGCTGGCGTGCGAGCCACAGAAGTCCCGTTCCAGCAACGCCACCCGTTGTCCGGCCTGGCTGAGAAACAGCGCCGCCGAAGCCCCGACGATGCCGCCACCGACAATCACTGCGTCGACTTCGATCATGCTTCCTCCACGCCGAAGGGCAGCGGTTTGATCGGGGCCTGGGCGCGCAACCGGCCGATTTCGTTTAGCGGGCGGCCGCTCTCACGGGCGATGATTTCCGCTGCGGCCGCGCCACACATGCGGCCCTGGCAGCGGCCCATGCCGACCCGGCAATGGGCTTTGGCGCGGTTGATTTCCCAATGGCCGTCGCGCACCACCTGGCGCAATTCACCGACCCGGACTTCTTCGCAGCGGCACAGCATTAATTGGTCGTCGGCGTCGGTGGCCCAGTCCTCCGGGAAGGCGAAGGCTTGCTCCAGGCCGTGGCGAAAGCCCTCGATGCGTTGCAACGACCCTTCGAGGCGGTTGGCGCGGTCCGGTGCGATGACGTAGCCGATGTCTTGCAGCACGGCCAGCGCGGCGCGTTCGCCAGCCATTTCTGCGGCGTCGGCGCCCATGATGCCGGCGCCGTCGCCCGCCAGATACACCGCGGCCACGCTGCTGCGACCGGCGCCGTCGCGACGCGGTAGCCAGGCGCGATTCAAGTCATCCCAGTCGAACTCACAGCCAAGCAGGTCGGCAAGTTGGGTTTCGCTGCGCAAACCGTGAGCGAACGCGACGGCGTCGCAGGCGAGTTGATGGTCACCCTGGGCATCGCGCCAGTTCAGCGATTGCACCCGCGCCGCGCCGTCGATGTTCAGCAGCGTCGCGCCTTGATGTACCGGGATGCCATGGGCCGCGAGCCACGCGCGGTAGTAGACCCCTTTGGCCAGGGTGAGCGGTTGGCGTAGCAGCTTGCCGGTAGCGCGGACCTGCGCCGCAAAGGCCGAACTGTCGAGTACCGCCACGACCTTCGCCCCGGCCTTGGCGTATTGATAGGCGACCAGATACAGCAGTGGGCCGCTGCCAGCGAACACCACGCGTTCGCCGATGGCGCAGCCTTGGAATTTCAGGGCGATCTGCGCTGCGCCGAGGCTATAGACGCCGGGCAAGGTCCAACCGGGCACCGGCAGGATGCGATCGGTGGCGCCGGTGGCGACGATCACCCGGGAGAACTCGAGGCGTGTGGCGCGGTTGTGTTGCAAGGTGTCGATGGCGCCGGCTTCGGCATTCCACACCAGGGTCTCCGGGCGGTAGTCGAGTTGTTCGGTCAAGCTGTCGAGCGTTTGGTGCAGCGCCTTGGCCTTGGCCGCTTCGAAGCCGTAGAGCCTGGCAGCGGAGCGCTTGAAATTGGCAGGCTGGCGCCGATAAATCTGCCCGCCGCCGCGCACGGCTTCATCCAGCAAAATCGGCCGCACCCCGTGCGCCACCAAGGTCTGCGCCGCCCGAATCCCCGCCGGCCCGGCGCCGACAATCACCACCGGTTTCATACACACCTCGCAATCATGGCGCCTGTGACATCGCCATCGCGAGCAGGCTCGCTCCCACAGTGGAGTGGCGGTGTACGCCGAGGCTGCGATCCACATTTGATACCTGCGAGCCTGCTCGCGAAGGCGCCGGCCCACTCAACATTGTCGTCAGCAGACATACCGCTTTCGCGAGCAAGCCCGCTCCCACAGTGGGTTGGCGGTGTACGCCGAGGCTGCGATCCACATTTGATACCTGTGGGAGCGGGCTTGCCCGCGAAGGCGCCAGCCCATTCAACATTGTCGTCAGCAGACATACCGCTTTCGCGAGCAGGCTCGCTCCCACAGTGGGTGGCGTTCATAAGCGCGGTCATGCCAATCGCCCCGGCTCGCGGCAGATGTGTTGGCCGGCTTCGAGCAGGGTCGAGCAGGCGCGGACGCGGCGGCCGTCGGCCAGGCGTACCCAACAGTCCTGGCAGGCGCCCATCAGGCAGAAACCGGCGCGGGGTTCGGCGCTGAAGTCGCTGCCGCGCAGGTGCTCGCTGGCCGTCAGGATCGCGGTCAGCAAGGTGTCGCCGAGCAAGCCGCTGGCGGCTTCGCCGTCGAGGGTGAAGTCCAGGGCCGGGCGGTCGCCTTCGGTCAGTCGTTTCAGCAGAGCCATGGCGCCCTCATTGTTTGCCCACCAGAACCCGATCCAGGCCATACACCCGGTCGAGCAGAATCATGGTCGCCGCGGTCAACGCGATCACCAGTGCCGATACCGCCGCCATCATCGGATCGATGGATTCGGTGGCGTACACGTACATGCGCACGGGCAAGGTCTGGGTGGCGGGGGAGGTGACGAAGATCGACAAAGTCACTTCGTCGAAACTGTTAATGAACGCCAGCAGCCAGCCCCCGGCCACGCCCGGCAGAATCATCGGCAAGGTGATCTGGCGGAACAGCGTAAAACGCCCGGCGCCCAAAGATTGCGCGGCATGTTCGGCGCTGCGGTCCAGGCCAATCGCCGAGGCCAGCACCAGGCGCAGCACGTACGGCGTAATCACCAGCACATGGGCGAAGATCAGCCAGCCGAAACTGCCATTGACCCCCATCAGCGCAAACAGCCGCAGCAGCGCGACCCCCAGCACCAGGTGCGGAATGATGATCGGCGACAGGAACAGACCATTGAAAAAGCCCTTGCCGGGAAACTCATGGCGAGTGATGGCCAGCGCCGCCGGCACCGCGATCAACGTCGCCAGGCTTGCCGCGCAAAACGCCAGGATCAGGCTGTTGTAGAACGCATCGATAAAGTCAGCACGCTCGAACACCGCTTCAAACCAGCGCAGGGAAAAGTGCGTGGTCGGCAGGCTCAGCGTGTTTTCCGGGGTGAATGCCACCAGGCAGACCACTGCCAGCGGGGCGAGCATGAACAGCACCACCAGGGCGTGAAACAACAGGGCGAAAGGACCGTTTTTGGACATGGCGGATTACCCCAGTGACTTCTTGTAGCGGCCTTCGATCATGCGGTTCCACGACAGCATGATTGCCAGGTTGAGCAACAGCAGCGCGACGGCGATGGCGGCGCCCATTGGCCAATTGAGCTCGGAGAGGTACTGGTCGTAGATCAGCGTGGCGACCATCTTCAAGCGGCGCCCGCCGAGCAGGCCGGGAATCGCGAAGGAGCTGGCGGCCAGGCCAAACACGATCAGCGTGCCGGACAGCACGCCGGGCATGATCTGCGGCAAGATCACTTTGCGCATCACCGTGAAGTGGCTGGCACCGAGGGACAGCGCCGCATGTTCGGCGGCCGGGTCGAGTTTCTGCAGCGAGGTCCAGACCGGAATGATCATGAACGGCAGCATCACGTGGACCAGCGCGATCACCACGGCGAACGGGGTGTACAACAATTTCATCGGTGATCCGCCGAGGGCTTGCAGCACTTGGTTGACCAGGCCGTCAGCGCCGAGCAACAGGCTCCAGCCGAAGGCACGCACCACCACCGAAATCAGCAACGGCGTGAGGATCAGGATCAGGAAAATCGAGCGCCACGGCGTGCCCATGCGGCTGAGGATGTAGGCTTCCGGCACGCCGATCAGGACGCACAGCAGGGTGGTCAGGGCGCTGATCCACAAGGTGCGCAGAAAGATTTCGTAGAAGTACGGGTCGCTCAGCAAGGTGCTGTAGTGCTCGGTGGTGTAGGCGTCACTCTGGATGCCGCTGCCGTAATCGAAGACGTTGAACGACAGCACGAACGTCAGGCTCAACGGCACGATCAACAACGCCACGTACAACAGCAATGCCGGCGCAGACAGGAGGTAGCCGTGACGACCCTGGCGCAGGGCGGCCAGCGCACTCATGCCGACACCTCATCACCGCGCAACACGCGCAGCAAGTCGCTGGCCCAGTCGAGGCCGACGGCGGTGCCTTCGTTCAGCGGCGGCGAGCCGTCGTTGCCGCGCACCACGGTCAATTCGCCGAGCGCGGTGCTGACGCTGTACAGCCATTGGCTGCCAAGGAAAAACCGGCTGCTGATCTGCCCTTGCAAGCGACCTTCACCGGCGCCGCGAAGGGTGATTTTTTCCGGACGCAGGCTCAGGCTCACATCGCCTTCGCCGGCGGCGCACACGTGCACCTCGCCGCTGCCGTCGCGGCGGCCGCAGAGGCGGTTGGCCTTGCCAACGAAGCCGGAAATGAACTCGGTGCGCGGGTGTTCATAGAGGGTGTACGGCACGTCGATCTGCGTGACTCGTCCGGCCTGCATCACCACCACCCGGTCGCTGATCGACAGCGCTTCGGACTGGTCGTGGGTGACCATCAGCGTGGTGATCCCGACTTCGCGCTGGATGCGGCGGATCTCGAACTGCATCTCTTCGCGCAGATTGGCGTCGAGGTTGGACAGCGGCTCGTCGAGCAGCAGCACCGGCGGCTGGATCACCAGCGCCCGCGCCAGGGCCACACGCTGGCGCTGGCCACCGGACAACTCTCGTGGATAACGCTCGGCGTGCGGGTCGAGGCGCACCAGTTTCAACACCTGGGCCACCCGTTGTTGCAACTCGGCTTTCGGCACTTTGCGCATGCGCAGGCCGAAGGCAACGTTGTCTTGCACGCTCATGTGCGGAAATAGCGCGTAGCTCTGGAACACCACACCGAGACCACGGCTGGCGGGTTTGGCGTGGGTGATGTCGCGGCCGTCGAGGATGATGCGGCCGCTGGTGACGTCAACGAACCCGGCGATCATTTGCAGGGTGGTCGTTTTGCCGCAGCCGGAAGGGCCCAGCAGCGAGACGAACTCGCCTTGTTCCACCGCCAGGTCCGTGGCGACCACGGCGTCGATCTCGCCGTAACGTTTGCCGAGTCCTTCAAGTTGCATAAAGGCCATAACTGCGTTCCACCTGAGATTGTTATGCACGCCGTGAGGCAGGCTTTTTTTGTAATGGGCAGATACGAAAGGTCTTGCGGGGTGCGTTGGTGCTCGACTTGGGTCGGCTACCGCTGTTGTTCGAATCGCCCCTGATGGACGCAGAGTAGGACGAAGACTAGGATGCGCTCAATGGGCTATTTCACTGGATCGATGACTATTTTCAGTTTCATTCAGTGAGTAAATTTTTGATCGGGATTATTCATGTCTGATTCCACTGAGCGGAATGAAAGCAAAAATGACGTCGGTGTCGGCGCGGTGTCCCGGCTGTTTGCGGTGTTGCGCAGCCTCGGTGATACCGCCGAGGGCGGTGAACGGGTCACGCAATTGGCGCAGCGCATCGGCCTGTCGCAACCGACCACCCACCGATTGCTGCGCAGCCTGATGGACGAGGGCATGGTCGAGCAGGACGCGCGCAGCAAGCGCTATCGGCTGAGCCTGGAGTTTTTTGCCTTGGCCGCCCGTGCCGGTAACACCGGTAATCTGCGCGAACTGGTGCGCCCGGCGCTGTTGCGGCTGTCGGCGTCGCTGGGGGATTCGCTGTTCTTGCTGGCGCGCAGCGGTTTTGACGCGATCTGCCTGGACCGCAGTGAGGGGCCGTTCCCTATCCGCACGTTTACCGGTGACATTGGCGGCCGCGTGGCGTTGGGTGTGGGCCAGGGCAGCCTGGCGATCCTGGCGTTCCTGCCGGAGGACGAGCGTGAGACGGTGATCCACTACAACCTGCCACGGCTGCGGGACTTCCATTTGTACGACGAAGTGTTTTTACGCTCGGAGGTCGAGAATGTCCGCACCCTCGGTTATGCCGGGCGCAACACCGGCGTGCTGCAAGGCATGGCTGGGGTGGCGGTGCCGATTCTTGACCGTGACGGCCGTGCGGTCGCGGCGCTGAGCGTGGCGACAGTCAGTGATCGCCTGGGCCCGGACCGCTTGCCGACGGTGGTGGAAATGCTCAAGCGCGAGGCGGCGCTGATCGGGCCGCGGATCAATCCGTTTGATCCGTTGTTGCGCCGGCCTTCGCAGGTGTTTGGGCGGGGGTGAGGAGCAGCAATAGTGGAAGGGGGGCAGCGTCACTGGGGGAGGTGGCTTGCCAGCGAGCGCGTCAATGTCGACTGACCTTGCGCCATTGCGAGCAAGCTCGCTCCCACAGGGTTTGTGGTGCTTTTAAAGGCATTCTGCTTGATCCTCTCCCCTAAGGTTGGCGATGGTGTTTAGAACTGCACGGTCTTCTTGAGCATCTGCGCCGCCGGGTCGGTGGTCGGGCTGACCATCGCGTAGTTGTAGCCGCCGCCCGACCAGTACTCGGCCTGCAACTCGCCGTCGCTGCGGCTGCCACGGGGCAGCAGGTTATTTTCCGGGCCGGGCGGGCGCACGTAGAAGCTGATTTTTTGACCGGTCTGGTTTTCATAGACCACCATCGCTGCCGGGCCCTGTTCGGTGCTGAGCAAGCGCCCGCTGACCGGGTTGAACCCTACGGCGCTGAGGTTCGGCAGGCGGTGGGCCTGGGTAAAGTAGCGGTCCAGCCAATGCTGCATATCACCGTCGGCGTTGACCTTGTAGTCCGCCGGCAGCACGCCTTGTTGAGCGAACAGCCGATACGCCTGCATCGCATCGGTCATCGGCAGCTGCGCACTGGCCATGGTCATGTCCCGCGCCTGCCAGCCGCTCAGGCCGCCGACGCTGACCGCCAGCACCAACGCTGCAGCGGTGGCCAAGTGACGGCGGGACTGGCGCTTGAGGCGCTGGCGAATCAGCGCCGGGTCGAGGTATGGGTTGGCCGGTTGCTGCAACGTGCCGCCGAGCGCGGCGCGCAGGTGCTGGGCGTCCTGTTGCCAGCCGCGCACTTGGGCGGCGACGGTGGGCTGCGTCGCCAGCCAGGTCTCGACCAGGCGCCGGTCGGCGTCGCTGAGTTGATGATCGACATAAGCGTGTAGGTCGCGTTCGCTGGGGGGCAGACTGATCATTTGAGTATCCGCAGGGAAGGGCTGGTGATTTCGCCATCACTGAGCTGGCGCAAAGCCTGGCGGGCGCGGGACAGGCGCGACATGACGGTGCCGGTGGGCACGCCGAGGATCTCGGCGACTTCCTTGTAGCTCAGGCCTTCGACCGAGACCCAGAGCAGCAGCGCGCGTTGCTCGGTGGTCAATTGATCGAATGCCTCAAGGGTCGACTGGGCGATCACCGTGCGCTCCACCGAAGGCTGCGCGTCGTCGCGGCCGGTGAAGAATTCGAGCATGCGGGCATAGCGTCGTGAGCGCCGGTGGGCGTCGAGAAATTGTCGATAGAGGATCGAAAACAGCCAGGCGCGCAGGTCACCGTCGGCACGTTTGTCGCCCCAACCGGACAAGGCCCGCTCCAGGCTTGCCTGCACCAGGTCATCGGCGCTGCTGGGGTTGCGCGTCAGTGACAGGGCAAACCGGCGCATTCGCGGAATGATTTCTCTCAGGTGTTCGTCAATTTCGTTCATGGTTGGCCGGCTAGTCACTACGCTGTGGACTAGGAAGACGCCCGATGCGGCAGGTTATTCCAGGCTCGGAAAAATAAACACCGGGTGTGGGAATAAACCGCTTCGGCGGACGTCTGGCTCGTTCATCTTACTTGTGGCCGATGGCCCTGGAGTCTTTCATGGTAGATCGCTCACCTGCGCCGGGCCGTCCCCGGCCGCCCCTCAGTGGCGGGAGCCTGGCCCTGCGCCTGGGCGGCATCGCGGTCATCGTCGCGGCCATCGCCGGGGCGTTTGCCTACGTCAATGGCACCCTGGACCCACAACGCTTGAAGCCTGCGGACCTGGTCAACGTGCTGGAAAAAAACAACGGCGTGCATCCGGGTTTCCGCCGCAATCACTCCAAAGGTGTGTGCGTCGCCGGTTATTTCGAGAGCAGCGCTGAGGCACGCGGCTTGTCCAGCGCCCAGGTGTTCAACGAAGCGCGGACTCCGGTGGTCGGGCGCTTCGCTTTGCCCGGGGGCAATCCCTATGCCGCTGACAGCAGCGTGCCGATTCGCAGCATGGCGTTGCGCTTTACCCAGGCCAACGGCCAGCAATGGCGTACCGGGATGAACAGCATGCCGGTGTTCCCGGTGGGTACGCCGGAAGCGTTTTACCAATTGCAGAAGGCTCAATCCCCCGATCCCGCCACGGGCAAACCTGATCCGAAAGCCGTGCCAGCGTTTTTCGGCGCGCACCCGGAAGCGGCGCCGTTCCTGGCCTGGGTCAAAACCGCCAAGCCGTCGGCGAGCTACGCCACGGAAACCTATAACAGTGTCAACGCGTTCTACTTGGTGAACAGCGTCGGGCAGCGGCAAGCGGTGCGCTGGAGCATGGCCCCGGTGGCGCAGGATGTCGCCGGCGCCGTGGCCCCGGCCGACACTGATTTCCTCGAAAAAGACCTGGTGCAGCGCCTGACCACTGGCCCGTTGCGTTGGCAGTTGAACATCACCCTGGCCGACCCGAGCGACCCGGTGAACGACGCGAGCAAACCTTGGCCCGAAGGGCGCAAGGTCATTAACGCCGGGACCTTGGTGCTGCAAAGCAGTCAGGCGCAAAACGACGGCGCCTGCCGCGACATCAACTATGACCCGCTGGTATTGCCGAGCGGTATCGAAGGCTCGGACGACCCGTTGCTGGCCGCGCGATCGGCCGGTTATGCCGCGTCCTACCTGCGTCGCACCAGCGAAGTGAACCAGCTGCCCGCCGCTAAAAAGGAGTCTGTGCAATGAGTCCGCCCGTGAAACATTTCGCCCCCCTGGCGCGCCTGCTGCACTGGCTGATGGCGCTGATGATCATCGCAATGCTGTTTATCGGCGCCGGCATGGTGGCGTCGGTGTCGGAGCGCCATGAATGGCTGATTAACCTGCACAAACTGTTGGGCATAGCGATTCTGGCCCTGGTCATCGTGCGGCTGGTGGTGCGTTTCACCACTACGCAGCCAGCGTTGCCGGCTGACTTGCCGAGCTGGCAGGCACTCGCAGCCAAGGCGTCGCACCTGGTGCTGTACGCGCTGATGCTGGTGTTGCCACTGTTGGGTTGGGCGATGATTTCGGCGTCGGGCGAGCCGGTGATGCTCAGCAGTTCGCTGCAACTGCCGTCGATTGTCGGCGCCGATGCGCAGCTGTTCGCGTTGCTGCGCAAGGCTCACGGCTATCTGGCGTACTTGCTGTTCTTGACGGTGCTGGTGCACCTGGCGGCCGCGCTGTTCCATGGTTGGGTGCGCCGCGATGAAGTGCTCGACAGCATGCTGCGGGGCGAAGATCGCCGCTGATTGAGCGGTGGCTGCCTGCCGGGCAGGCAGCCACTCGTGGCATCAGCGCAAGGTGTCGACCATGTCGGCGACGGTGGTCAGCACATCCTTGCCCAATTGCTTGGAGCGTTTGCCGGACCAGCCGGTGAGGGCGTTGGGGGCGTCATCGTGGTCCTTGAACGGCATCTCCAGGGTCAGCGACAGGCAGTCGAATTTCTGGCCGACGCTGTTGCAGGCCAGGGTCATATTGGCCTGGCCTGGCTCGTCGCGGGTGTAGCCGTACTTGGTCTGGAAATCCTTCGTGGTGTGTTTCAGGTGCTCGCGGAAGTGGGTTTCCAGCTTCTCGATGCGTGGCGTGTAACCGGGGTTACCTTCACAGCCGGCGGTGAACACGTGAGGGATTTCTTCGTCGCCATGCACGTCGAGGAAGAAATCCACGCCGTATTTTTCCATCTGCTGCTGGACGAAGAACACTTCCGGGCTGACTTCCTGGCTGGCGCTCTGCCAGGCACGGTTGAGGTCCTGACCATTGGCGTTGGTGCGCAGGTGGCCGTGGAAGGCGCCATCCGGGTTCATGTTCGGCACCAGGTACAGGTCGGCGCTGGCCAACAGTGTGTTCAACACTGGATCGTCGTGGTGTTCCAAGCGCTCGATCACGCCTTCCATAAACCACTCGGCCATGTGTTCGCCGGGGTGCTGCTGGGCGATGATCCACACCTTGCGCTGGTCTTCGGCACCACTGCCTTTGCGCAGTAGCTGGATATCGCGACCTTCAACGCTTTTGCCGGTGGCCAACAATTCGGTGCCGGCCTTGGTCAGCGCCTGCTCGATCAGCCAGTCATGGCGGCCACGGCTATAGGGTTCGAAGTAGGCAAACCAGGCGTGGGTGGCGGTGGCCTCGAGGCTGAAGCGCAGGGCGTCGCCTTCGAAAATGGTCGGTACGCGGAACCAGTTGACGTGGTCGTAGGAAGCCACGGCCTGATAACCGTCCCAGGCTTTGTTGTACGAGGATTTGCTGGCGTTGCTCAGGCGAAACCAATGTTCCTGGCCAACGTGCAGGCCGCTGGCCTTGAAGTGAAACCACTGGAAATGGCCGCTGCGGGTGTCGGGTTTGATCGCGAGCAAGGCTTGCAGAGGATTGCTGATGTCCAGCACTTCAATGTTGCCGCTGTCGAAATTGGCGCTGATGTCGAACGAAGATTTAGCCACGGTCATATCACTTCCTGAATATGATTTTTATGGCGGCTACTTTACACGCTCGGGCGGGGGCATAAGTACGGAAATTGCGGAGCAGGGCGAGGGGGGCGTCCTCCATGACGCTGACGCAGCTTAGAGAGTGTGCGATTGATTCTCAAGTGCTAAATGCTGACTTTTAGCCCCGTGAACAGGGCATTTGCTTGCCAAGCGATATTCTTTTGATATGATCCGCGCCATTCGCAATTTGTAACATCTACAGTCTTCATTAGCCTGAAGCCATAGCCAGAAAACTGGCAAAAAAAGACCCGGCAAAAAGCCGGGTCAAAAACCGTGATTAGCCTGATGAGGAGATATTCCAGGAGACCGACCTAAGGTCCCTTGGTCTATCGACTGATCTCGCGACCAGCTGATGCAATAATAATCATTATCATTTGCAAGTCAAATGATTTTATCAGCGTCATAAAGAAATCTTTCCAGCCTCCCTGAAAGCCGCTCGGCTTTCAGCCGCGACACCTCCCATCCAAAGACCTGTCGACCATGGCTTTCGCCATATCGATCATGTGCACAACCGAAAACGCCAAGTCCCGTTTGACGCCCTGCAAATGGTCGGCCGATTCATAGGCGCTGGCGGCCGCACAGCGCAGCAGGTCTGACGCACGCACCAAGGCTTCTTCGCTGCTGATATTCGGGTTGACGTCGAAAAACCGCACTTCGCCTTCCGGTTCAGCAACATTCGGTTTCAGGTAGTAGTCGAGCGCGCGCTGGGCGGCGGCGCAGTCCTTGAGCGAAGTGAAATCAGTGTTGAGGACCGGTTCGAACGGCTCGGTAGCGGGCATATCCATAGCGGGGGTGCACTCCATGTCAGATTCAACGTAGTGGGCTTTATACTAGTACAATACGTATTTATGACTAGAATTTAAATACTACAAGTTGTGTTTTGATGCCCGGAGTGCCCCACGTATCGTGCCGCCCATGGATAAATGGATTGAATTGGTCAAGGCCAAAATGAGTGAACTCAAGGTCACTCAAGTCATACTCGGCGAGCGCGTCGGCGTCTCCCAGGGCGGGATCGGCCACTGGCTCAACAAGCGCCGCGAGCCCAGCATCGAAGACATGAATCGTGTCCTCGATGCCCTCGGCCTGGGATTCCTGGAAGTGGCGCTGGTCATTCGCGAACCCGAAACCGGCAAGGACGGCGACCAGGCGGTGGAGATGACCCTGGCGCAAAAGTACAACCCGTACTTCCGCTACCCGGTCAGCGACTGGCGCGGTGTCGGCGAGGTGCAGGATGAACCGGCGGAATACGGCCAGCGTCGCTTCGAACTGACGGATTACCACGCCCGCGGCGCAGCCTTCTGGCTGGTGGTGACCGGGGATGCGATGACGGCGCCCAGCGGCGTCAGTATCTGCGAAGGCATGCTGATCCTGGTCGACCCGGCGATCGAGGCCGAGCCCGGCAAACTGGTGATCGCCCAGTTACCGGACAGCACCGAAGCGATGTTCCGCAAGTTGATCGAAGAGAGCGGGCAACGGTACCTGATCCCGCTCAACCCGACCTATCCGAAAACCCTCTACAGCGACGAGTGCCGAATCATCGGCGTGGTGGTACAGGCGACTGCCAAGTTCTAGTCAGATCGGTCCTCGCTGGGCGTAGGACCGATCACTTTATTGCGCCGAAGCTTCCAGCTCCACCAGCGCACTGCCTTCGCTGACCATCTCGCCTTCCTGGCAATACAGCGCCTTGATCACCCCGGCGTGCGGCGCACGAATGCTGTGCTCCATTTTCATCGCCTCCAGCACCACCAGTTGCGCGCCGGCCTCGACCGCTTGCCCGGCCTCCACCAGCACCCGCACGATGCTGCCGTTCATGGGCGCGGTCAGTCCGCCCTGATGGCTGTGGCTGGCTTCGACGGCGCTGATCGGATCGAAGGCATCGACGCGCCGCAGTTCGCCTTCCCACTGCAAAAACAGCGTATTCCCACGGCGAATGGCCCGATGACTACGCCGCACGCCGGCGTTGTCGATCAGCAGTTGCCCGTGGTTGAGTTGCGCGTCGGTGCCCGCGAGGCGGATCGCCTGATCCTGTCCTTCACAGCACAGATGCAAGCTGATCTCAGCCGGCAGACCGAAGCGCAAACCCGTGGTCGAGGCCCACGGTGAGGCGGGATCGTCTGCTCGCAGGCGTTGCGGCTGGCTCAGAGCGAACCCTTGAGCCGCTACCTGCCAGAACTCATCGCCCAACATCGTCGGCGCCGGCAGCAGTTGTTCCTGATAGCGCGGAATGAAACCGGTATCCAGTTGCGCCTCGGCAAACGCCGGGTGGGCGATGATGCGGCGCAGGAAGCTGATGTTGGTTTTCAGCCCCCCGATAGCGAACTCGTCGAGCATGCTCAGCAAGCGCAAACGGGCCTGCTCGCGGTCTTCACCCCACGCGATCAGTTTGCCGAGCATCGGGTCGTAGAACGGTGAAATCTCATCGCCTTCCTCAACGCCGCTGTCCACCCGCCGTCCGGGGCCGGGCGCGGACTCGTGATAAACCTCGAGACGACCCGTGGCCGGGAGGAAGTCGTTGCTCGGATCTTCGGCGTACAGCCGCACTTCAATCGCATGCCCCCGCAGCGGCACTTGCTCCTGTGTGATCGGCAGCGGCTCACCCTGGGCCACGCGGATTTGCCACGCCACCAGGTCCAACCCGGTGATGGCCTCGGTGACCGGGTGCTCGACTTGCAAGCGGGTGTTCATCTCCATAAAGAAGAACTCACCGCGCGAATCCAGCAAAAACTCCACCGTGCCGGCGCCAACGTAACCAATCGCCTGCGCCGAACGCACGGCGGCTTCGCCCATGGCGCGGCGCAACTCGGGGCTCAAGCCCGGCGCCGGTGCTTCTTCGACGACCTTTTGATGACGCCGCTGGATCGAGCAGTCGCGTTCGTTGAGGTACAGGCAATGCCCGTGCTGGTCGGCGAACACCTGGATTTCCACGTGCCGTGGCTTGAGCAGGTACTTCTCCACCAACATCCGTGAATCGCCGAACGACGACTGCGCTTCACGTTGGGCCGAGGCCAGGGCTTCGGCCAATTGGCTGACGTCCTCGACCACTTTCATGCCTTTGCCGCCGCCCCCGGCGGTGGCTTTGAGCAACACCGGGTAACCGATGCGTTCGCAGGCGTCGCGGAAGGTCTCAAGGTCCTGGGCCTCGCCGTGATAGCCCGGCACCAACGGCACGCCCGCGGTTTCCATCAAGGCCTTGGCCGCAGACTTGCTGCCCATGGCGTCGATGGCCGAAGCGGGCGGGCCGAGGAAGATCAGGCCGGCGTCGGCGATGGCGCGGGCGAACCCGGCGTTCTCCGAGAGAAAGCCATAACCGGGGTGAATCGCCTGGGCGCCGCTGGCTTTGGCGGCGGCGATCAGTTTGTCGATTTGCAGGTAACTGTCGTTGGCTTTGCTGCCGCCGAGGTCAACGCGAATGTCCGCTTCGCGGCTGTGCCGGGCGTCGCGGTCGGTGGCACTGTGCACCGCCACGGTGGTCAGGCCCAGGGCCTTGGCGGTGCGCATCACGCGGCAGGCGATTTCGCCGCGATTAGCCACCAGCAGGGTAGTCAGGACAGGGGCGCTCATTAACGCGGCTCCTTGGGGGTCGATTCAGGCTGCCAGTTCGGCGCGCGTTTTTGCAGGAAGGCGCGCAGGCCTTCCTGGCCTTCCGGGCTGACCCGGATGCGGGCAATGGCATTCTCGGTGTAGCGGCGCAGCGCCGGGGTCAACGCGCCGTTGCCGACTTCGCGCAGCAATTCTTTGCTGGCGCGCATGGCTGCCGGGCTGTTAAGCAGCAGGTTGTCGATCCACTTCTCGACCCGCTGTTCCAGGTCCGCGAGCGGATAGCTCTCCGACAACAGCCCGATCTCCCGCGCGCGCCGGCCGTCAAAACGCTCGGCGGTCAGGGCATAACGCCGCGCCGCTCGTTCGCCGATGGCTTGCACCACGAACGGACTGATCACCGCGGGCGCCAGGCCGATGCGCACTTCCGACAGGCAGAACTGCGCGTCGTCGGCGCCGATGGCCATGTCGCAGCAACTGATCAAGCCGAGCGCACCACCGAACGCCGCGCCTTGCACCACGGCCAGGGTCGGGATTTTCAGCTTGGCGAGGTTGTACATCAGTTCGGCGAGTTCCCGCGCGTCGTCGAGGTTGGTCTGGTAATCCAGCTCCGCCGACTGCTGCATCCAGGCCAGGTCGGCACCGGCACTGAAGTGTTTGCCGCGACCGCGCAGCAGCAGGAAGCGCACGTTGGCATCGCCCGCCACTTGATCGAGGGCGAGGATCAGTTCACGGATCATTTCGGCGTTAAACGCATTGTTCTTCTCGGCGCGGTTCAGCCACAAGGTGGCGAAACCCCGCGGATCGCTCAGCAGTTCGAGGGTGTTGAAGTGGCTCATATTGATCTCCCGATCACATCCGGAACACGCCGAAGCGGCTCGGTTCGATGGGCGCGTTCAGCGACGCCGACAGGGCCAGGGCCAGCACGTCACGGGTCTGCGCCGGGTCAATTACCCCGTCGTCCCACAGCCGCGCGCTGGAATAGTAGGGGTGACCCTGTTCTTCGTACTGATCGAGAATCGGTTGCTTGATCTCGGCTTCCTGCTCGGCGCTGAAGCCCTGGCCGCTGCGTTCGGCCTGTTCGCGCTTGACCTGCACCAGCACGCCGGCCGCCTGCTCGGCGCCCATCACGCCGATCCGCGCGTTCGGCCACATCCACAGGAAGCGCGGGTCGTAGGCGCGGCCGCACATGCCGTAGTTACCGGCGCCGAAGCTGCCGCCGATGATCACCGTGAATTTCGGCACCTTGGCGCACGCCACCGCAGTGACCAGTTTCGCGCCATGTTTGGCGATGCCACCGGCCTCGTATTTCTGGCCGACCATGAACCCGGTGATGTTCTGCAGAAACAACAGGGGAATGCCGCGCTGGCAGGCCAGTTCGATGAAGTGCGCGCCTTTCTGCGCGGCTTCGGCGAACAGAATGCCGTTGTTGGCGAGGATCGCGATCGGGTAGCCGTGCAAGTGCGCAAACCCGCACACCAGGGTGGTACCGAACAGCGCCTTGAACTCATCGAACACCGAGCCGTCCACCAGTCGCGCGATGACCTCGCGCACGTCGAACGGCTGCTTGGCGTCCGCCGAGACCACGCCGTACAACTCGTCGCTGGCGTAGAGCGGGGCGATCGGTGCGCGTTGTTGCAGGTCGCCTAGCTTGCGCCAGTTGAGGTTGGCGACGCTGCGGCGGGCAAGGGCGAGGGCGTGTTCGTCGTTCTCGGCGTAGTGGTCGGCGACCCCGGAAATCTTGCAGTGCACATCGGCACCGCCGAGGTCTTCAGCGCTGACCACTTCGCCGGTCGCCGCTTTCACCAACGGTGGGCCGGCGAGGAAAATGGTCGCCTGGTTGCGCACCATGATCGCTTCGTCGGCCATGGCCGGCACATACGCGCCGCCGGCGGTGCACGAGCCCATGACCACGGCGATCTGCGGGATGCCCATGGCGCTCATGTTGGCTTGGTTGAAGAAGATCCGGCCAAAGTGCTCGCGGTCCGGGAACACTTCATCCTGACGCGGCAGGTTGGCGCCGCCGGAGTCCACCAGGTAGATGCACGGCAGGCGATTCTGCTGGGCAATGGTCTGCGCGCGCAGGTGTTTTTTCACGGTCAGCGGGTAATACGAACCACCCTTCACCGTGGCGTCGTTGGCCACAATCATGCATTCGACGCCTTCCACGCGGCCGATCCCGGCGATGACGCCGGCGGCTGGCACGTCTTCGCCGTACACGCCGTAGGCGGCCAATTGGCTGATTTCCAGAAACGGCGAGCCAGGGTCAAGCAGGCGATTGATGCGCTCGCGTGGCAGCAGTTTGCCTCGCGAGGTGTGCCGCTCCTGGGCTTTTGGACCGCCACCTTGCTGCACTTGGGCGAGCAGGGTGTGCAGCGCGTCGACCTGTTTAAGCATCGCCGCGCTGTTGGCCGCGAATTCTGCCGAGCGCGGGTTGAGCTGGGTGTGCAACGTAGCCATGGACAGCCCCTCAGCGGGTTTCGTTGAACAGTTCGCGGCCGATTAACATGCGACGAATCTCACTGGTGCCGGCACCGATTTCGTACAGCTTGGCGTCCCGCAACAAGCGCCCGGCCGGGAATTCATTGATGTAACCGTTACCGCCGAGAATCTGAATCGCGTCGAGGGCCATTTGCGTCGCGCGTTCGGCGCTGTAGAGGATCACCCCGGCAGCGTCCTTGCGCGTGGTTTCGCCGCGTTCGCACGCCTGGGCCACGGCGTAGAGGTAGGCGCGGCTGGCGTTGAGCTGGGTGTACATGTCGGCGACTTTGCCCTGAATCAACTGAAACTCGCCGATGCTCTGGCCGAACTGCTTGCGGTCGTGGATATACGGCACGATCAAGTCCATACACGCCTGCATGATCCCGGTCGGGCCGCCGGAGAGCACCACGCGCTCGTAGTCGAGACCGCTCATCAGGACTTTCACGCCACCATTGAGCGCGCCGAGGACGTTTTCTTCCGGTACTTCGACGTCATCGAAGAACAGCTCGCAGGTGTTCGAACCGCGCATGCCCAACTTGTCGAATTTGTTGCTGCGGCTGAAGCCTTTCCAGTCGCGCTCGACGATGAACGCGGTGATGCCGTGCGGGCCTTTTTCCAGGTCGGTCTTGGCGTAGATCACGTAGGTGCTGGCGTCGGGGCCGTTGGTGATCCAGGTCTTGCTGCCGTTGAGCACGTATTTGTCACCGCGCTTGTCGGCGCGCAGTTTCATCGAAACCACGTCGGAGCCGGCGTTCGGTTCGCTCATGGCAAGGGCGCCGACGTGCTCGCCGCTAATCAGCTTCGGCAGGTACTTGAGCTTCTGTTCATGATTACCGTTGCGGTTGATCTGGTTCACGCACAGGTTGGAATGTGCGCCGTAGGACAACGCCACTGAGGCCGAGCCGCGGCTGATTTCTTCCATGGCCACCACGTGCGCCAGGTAGCCCAGGCCTGCGCCCCCGTATTCTTCCGGGACGGTGATGCCGAGCAGGCCCATGTCACCGAATTTGCGCCACAGGTCGGCCGGGAACAAGTTGTCGATGTCGATTTGCGCGGCGCGCGGGGCGATCTCTTTGGCGACGAAGGACTGCACCTGATCACGCAGCATGTCGATGGTTTCGCCGAGGGCAAAATTCAGGGAGGGGTAGCTCATGGGGCACCTTTTGGCTTTTTTGTCGGGTGTGGGGCGATGAGTCAGCGCCCAAGTTGACGTAAACGTAAGCCTGCGACGAAGGACTGTCAATCACACTTTACGTTAACGTCAACTTACAACAAAAAATGGCCAGTACAGGGGTGACCAGTGTCGTCCTGCAAAGCATCAGTAAAGCTTGAAACTCGCGAACATCTGAAGTGGAAGCGAGCCTGCTCGCGAAAAGAGATGGATCAATCAATGGCAATGTTGACCGGGATGACGCCTTCGCGAGCAGGCTCGCTCCCGCAGGGTTTTGCGTCGGATGGGGAATCGCAGAAAGCACAAAGGGGAGCCGAAGCTCCCCTTTAATTTTGTCGTTGCGTGCTCTTTTTTATTATTGAGGGGCGGTCTGTTGTTGTTTTTGGCAACCGTGGCCCTTTACCGCTTTTGGCGATCCCCATCCGGGATCAAGAGCAAACGTATTTTTTTGAGCGCTGATCTGTTTTTTCGCTTGGCGATCCAACCAGTTCGGGAGCTACCTGAAGGTAGTTTTATTGTTCTCTGCCCGGTTGCGGGTCACTCCGAAGAGCACCCTGAAAAACACACCTTCTCCAAAAAAATCTGTTAGCTGCGTCTCTGCCGTGTTGTTTTTGTTATGTCAGAGTCGTTACGTCTTATTTTTATTAGGTTTGCTGCTTTTTATTCTTGTTATGCCATAGAGATAGCAGAAGCCGTGCCAACTTTAAAATATCTATTTAAATCAAGTGTTTGCGTTTTTTGCTTCGATTTGATGACCGGGAGAACGGGGCACTCTGTTTCCGTGTTACTCGTTTGAAACACGGAATGAGTGGGTGCGGTAACACCCGGACACATTCGGGTTGTTACTGGCTGCTGCGTGCTTTGGCCACGCGGGAGCCGGTGGGTCGACCGAGCACGTTGCTGATGTGTTGGCCCGCGACGATCAAGGCGTCCAAGTCGATGCCGGTTTCGATGCCCAGACCGTTCAGCAAATACACCACGTCTTCGGTGGCAACGTTACCGCTCGCGCCCTTGGCATACGGGCAGCCGCCCAGCCCGGCGATGGAACTGTCGAACACGGCGATGCCTTCCAGCAGGCTGGCGTAGATGTTGGCCATGGCCTGGCCGTAGGTGTCGTGGAAGTGCCCGGCGAGTTTTTCACGCGGCACATCAGCGGCGACCCCCTCGAACAATCGCCGCGTGGCGCCCGCGGTGCCGGTGCCGATGGTGTCGCCCAAGGACACTTCGTAACAGCCCATGGCAAACAGTTCACGGGCGACCCACGCCACTTGCTCCGGCGCGATGTCGCCTTCATACGGGCAACCCAGCACACACGACACGTAACCGCGCACGCTGATGCCGTGCTGTCTGGCGGCATCCATGATTGGCGCGAAGCGCTCGAGGCTTTCGCTGATTGAGCAATTGATATTGCGCTGCGAGAAGGCTTCGGACGCGGCGGCGAACACTGCGACTTCCTTGACCCCGGCCGCCAGGGCGTCCTCGAACCCGCGCAGGTTGGGCGCGAGCGCACCGTAGGTCACGCCCGGCTTGCGCTGGATCTGCGCAAACACCTCGGCGGAACCGGCCATCTGTGGCACCCACTTGGGCGAGACAAAACTGCCGGCTTCTATATAGCTGAGCCCGGCGGCAGACAGCGCGTCGACCAGTTGCACTTTGTCGGTGACGCTGATGGGTTGGGCTTCATTCTGCAAACCGTCGCGAGGACCGACTTCGACCAGGCGCACGTGGGTAGGAAGGGACATGGGGTTCACCTGTCATTCTGGGGTGGGAGCGAGCCTGCTCGCGAACGCGGTGTGCTGTCGAAGACAATTTTGACTGACACTCTGCTTTCGCGAGCAGGTTGGCTTCACAAGGGCATTGCGCTGTGTGTCAAATCACCTGCTGACTCTTGAGCGTCTGCTCCAGCGCCTGCACGCAGCGCTCTTCGGCGGTGTCGAGTTCCAGTTTCATCTGTTCGATGTCCAGCAGTTGCTGTTCCAGCTGCTCGCGGCGTTCGGTGATTTTCGCCAGCATACTGTTCAGCTGCTTCGTGTTACCGCTGGTGGGGTCGTACAGCTCGATCAGTTCGCGGCATTCGGCCAGGGAAAAGCCGATGCGCTTGCCGCGCAGGATCAGCTTCAGGCTGACCTTGTCGCGGGGCGAGTAGATGCGCTCCTGGCCTTTGCGTTCAGGGCTCAGCAGGCCTTGTTCTTCATAAAAACGAATCGCCCGGGTGGTGATGTCCAGCTCGCGGGCGAGGTCTGAAATGCTGTAGGTCTGGCTGCTCATGGGCATGCTCGGTAGAAGTCATGCACTTAAGCTAATGGCTGCTTGACGTTTACGTCAAGCTTCGGGCGGTGTGGTGTTAGGGGGGACCTCTTCGCGAGCAGGCTAGCTCCCACAGAGGCGGATGTCTGTGGGAGCGAGCCTGCTCGCGAAAAACGATTACGCGGTACACCGTCCTACGCCTTATCCAGCTTCTTCTCATGCGCCGTGACCTGCTGGCACAGCTCGATCATTTGCTCGCGCATCCAGCGATTGGCCGGGTCCTGGTCGGTGCTTTCGTGCCAGTACAGGTGAGTTTCAACCGGCGGCACGTCGTTGACCGGCAGATTGAACGCGTGCAGGTCGTGGCGGCGGGCAAAGCGCTCGGGCACGGTCATGACCATGTCGGTCTGCTGCAGCACTTGCGAGGCCATCAGGTAATGCTGCGAGCGCAGGGCGATTTTGCGCTGGATGCCCATTTTGCCCAGCGCCAGGTCGACATGGCCCAAGCCACTGCGGCGGCTGGAAATATGAATGTGGGTCAACGACAGGTAATCGTCGAGGGTGAATTTCTCTTTGCTTGCCAGCGGATGGCCCTTGCGCATGGCGCACACGTAACGGTCCTCCATCAACTTGACGTGGCGTACTTGCGGGTCGGTGTTGAGCGGCGCATCCACGGCAAAGTCGAGACGCCCGGCGGCCAGTTCCTTGGTGGTTTCGCGGCGCTTGGACAGGAAGCTTTCAATGATCACCGTCGGCGCCAAACGGCGCAGGCGCTGGAACAACGGCGGCAGGATCACCGCTTCGGTGAGGTCGGTCATGCTGATGCGGTAGGTCTTGACTGCCTGCAACGGATTGAAAATGCGGCTTTCCTGGACCGACACCCGCAGCAGCGACAGGGCGTTGCGCACCGGGCCGATGATGTTCTGCGCCATTGGCGTCGGCACCATGCCTTGGGCGGTGCGCACGAACAGCGGGTCGTTGAAGGTTTCGCGCAAGCGGGCCAGGGCGTTGGAGACCGCCGGTTGGGTGATGCCGACAATTTGCCCGGCGCGAGTCAGGTTGGCTTCGGTGTAGATCGCGTCGAAGACGATGAAAAGGTTGAGGTCGACCTTGCTCAGATTCATGCGCTGCACTCTTTTTATTAGGTGAATCGTTGTCCGGTGGGGACCCTGAAAATTGGCCGATCATATATCGGTGATGAATGTTAATACACGCCGAGAATAGGTTAGGTAAATTTTCGTAGCTGATCTAGCATCGATTCCATGTCCTCAATACCGACTTCAACGGTCTCGTCAGAAAGGTAACTGCCCATGGATTTCGCTTATTCGCCCAAGGTTCAGGAACTGCGTGAGCGCGTCACCGCGTTCATGGATGCTTACGTCTATCCCGCCGAAGCGGTGTTTGAGCGGCAAGTGGCCGAAGGCGATCGCTGGCAGCCGACGGCCATCATGGAAGAGTTGAAAAACAAGGCCAAGGCTGAGGGCCTGTGGAATTTGTTTCTGCCTGAGTCGGAACTGGGCGCCGGCCTGACCAACCTCGAATACGCCCCACTGGCCGAGATCATGGGCCGCTCGCTGCTGGGCCCGGAGCCGTTCAACTGCTCGGCGCCGGACACCGGCAACATGGAAGTGTTGGTGCGCTACGCCAACGAAGAGCAGAAGCAGCGCTGGCTCGAGCCGTTGCTGCGCGGGGAAATCCGTTCGGCCTTCGCCATGACCGAACCAGATGTCGCCTCCTCCGACGCCACCAACATGGCCGCCCGCGCCGTGCGTGATGGCGACGAGTGGGTGATCAACGGCAAAAAATGGTGGACCTCCGGTGCCTGCGACCCGCGCTGCAAAATCCTCATCTTCATGGGCCTCAGCAACCCAGACGCGCCACGCCACGCGCAGCACTCGATGATCCTGGTGCCGGCGGATGCGCCGGGGGTGAAGATCGTCCGGCCGTTGCCGGTATTCGGTTACGACGACGCACCCCACGGTCACGCCGAAGTGCTGTTTGAAAATGTCCGGGTGCCGTACGAAAACGTCTTGCTGGGTGAGGGACGCGGCTTCGAAATCGCCCAGGGTCGCCTCGGCCCAGGGCGGATTCACCACTGCATGCGTTCGGTGGGCATGGCCGAACGGGCGCTGGAATTGATGTGCAAGCGTTCGGTCAGCCGCACTGCGTTCGGCAAACCGCTGGCACGCCTGGGCGGCAACATCGACAAGATCGCCGACTCGCGGATGGAAATCGACATGGCGCGCCTGCTGACCCTGAAAGCGGCGTACATGATGGACACCGTCGGCAACAAAGTGGCGAAAAGCGAGATCGCGCAGATTAAGGTAGTGGCGCCGAACGTGGCATTGAACGTGATTGATCGGGCGATCCAGATGCACGGCGGGGCAGGGGTTTCCAATGACTTCCCGCTGGCCTATATGTACGCCATGCAGCGCACCCTGCGCCTGGCCGACGGCCCGGACGAAGTGCACCGCGCAGCGATTGGCAAGTTCGAAATCGGCAAGTATGTGCCGAGAGAGTTGATGCGCAGCAGTCACTGATAAACAGCTGTGCCTGGGTAGGGAGCTTGTTTCCAGCCACTCAGTGAAAACTGGTGCTTTTTGTGGCGAGGGAGCTTGCTCCCGCTTGAGTGCGCAGCACTCACAAAGCGCTCATGGACGACAGGAATTTCAGGGCCGCTTCGCGCCCCAGCGCGAGCAAGCTCCCTCGCCATAAAGTTTTTTGCCACAAGGCCACCTCAGTACACCCACACTTCTACCCGGCGGTTCTTGATCCGGCCTTCGTCGCCGCTGTTTGCCGCCACCGGCATCTGCGCGCCGAAGCCGCGAATCTCGCGGAACACCACGCCGCTCTTGACCAGTTCCCGGCGTACCGCCATCGCCCGTAATTTCGATAGCAACTCCGCGCGCGCCGGGTCGCTCTTGGCGTCGCCGAACCCTACCAGCGTGACCTGGCGATTGAGCTTGTTGTGCTGCTTCAGATAGTCGAGCACCCGCGTCACATCCTGGCGAGCCTTGTTGTCGAGGCTGGCGCTGCCTTCTTCGAAGCGAAAGTTCACCGTCAGGCGTTGAGCCTTGGCGCTGATCGCCTGATAGCCCTCGGGCATGGACGCGGTAGGACTGACGCTGATGGCTTGTACCGTCTGGGCGATAAAGCCGTTGGCCGCGACGATCGCCTGGCCCTTGTGGCTTTGTGCGAACGCCACCAGCGCCGCGGCCCACGGATTGGCATTGTTCGGCGGCAGGTACAGGAACAGGCGACGGGACAGCGGATAGTCTTCGGTGGCGATCAAACTGCGCAACGGCAACATCGGCAGGGAGTCGCCGTCGGCAATTGCCAAGGCTTTCGCCTGACGTACGTAAGGCAAACCGATAAAGCCGATGCCTTGCGGATCCTGGCTGACAGCGTCGGAGAGTTCCTCGCTGGATTCGTAGCGCTTGGCCGTAGGCAACAGCGCTTTGCCACGTCGGCTGAGGACCAATTCCTTGAAGGTGTCGTAGGTGCCGGACTGATCATCCCGCGCGTACAAGTGAATATTCCCACCGCGACCACCCAGGCTTTCCCACGTCTGAACCTGGCCACTGAAGACCTGCGCCAGGTGCTCGGTGCTGAGTTGGCTCAGTGGATTGCCCGGATGGACGATGATCGCTACGCCGTCCACCGCAATGACTTGCTCGGCACTGGGGCTTTTCAGGTCGCCCAAGGGTTCGAGGTCGACCAGTTCGCTGTCCTTGATCGGTCGCGATGACGCGGCCAGGTCCGCGGTGGATTGTTTCAGCGCGCTGAACCCCGTGCTGGAGCCGTGTGCGGCCAGTTCCACCACCACCCGCCGACTCTGGGCGTTGAGGCCGACAATCTGTTCTTCATTAATGCTGGCCGACGGTTCGCTATGGATCTTGCTGAACCCCTGTTCCTGCATCAACCCCTTGATCAACGCCGGCCCCAACGCCGCGCCAATGGTGTTCGAGCCCTGGATGCGCAGCACCGACCCCTGCTCGGGAGTGGGCAAGTTACCCGCGACCACCGCCAGAGGTAACCCGGCGCACAGCGCCAGTAACAATGAAATGCACAGCCGCATGCCGGCACCTTCTATGGACAAAGGAAGTGCCGGGAGATTAAGACAGAGAGATTGCTGAAAGATGACAGGGTTGTGATCTATGCAGCGCCGCTGACCCCTGTGTGAGCTAGCTTGCTAGCGATGGCGGACTGTCAGATACATCTATGCTGACTGGCCATCGCGGGCAAGCCCGCTCCCACAGGTTTTGGTGTGATTTTGAAGAGGGCGTCAGATCAGCTCAATTCCAGCCAGATCGGCGCATGGTCCGACGGCTTTTCCATGGCCCGCAGTTCGTAGTCCACACCCGCATCCTTGACCCGTGGCAGCAAGCCATGGGACGCCATGATCAAGTCGATGCGCAGCCCGCGCTTGGGTTCGTCTTCGAAACCGCGGCTGCGGTAGTCGAACCAGCTGAAGCGGTCGGCGACGTCCGGGTTGAGGTGGCGGAAGCTGTCAGTCAGGCCCCAGTTCTTCAGGCGCGCCATCCATTCGCGTTCTTCCGGCAGAAAGCTGCATTTGCCGGTTTTCAGCCAGCGCTTCATGTTGTCCGGGCCTATGCCGATGTCGTTGTCTTCCGGGGAAATGTTCACATCGCCCATGACCACCAGCGCCTGGTCATTGCGGAACTGGCTTTCGAGCAATTGCTGCAGATCGCTGTAGAAGCGTTGCTTGGCCGGGAATTTAGTCGGATGGTCGCGGCTTTCACCCTGGGGGAAATAGCCGTTCATGATGGTCACCGGCACGCCATTGGCGTCAGCGAAAGTGCCCCAGATAAAACGCCGCTGGGCGTCTTCTTCGTCGCTGGCGAAGCCTTTGTGCACGGCGATCGGTTCCTGGCGCGAGAGCAGCGCGACGCCGTAATGGCCTTTTTGCCCGTGGTAATACACGTGATAGCCCAGCGCTTGCACTTCGGCCAATGGGAACTGCTCGTCGTGGACTTTGGTTTCCTGCAGGCCGATGACGTCTGGCTGATGCTTCTCGATCAGCGCCGCCAACTGGTGGGGGCGGGCGCGCAGCCCGTTGATGTTGAAGGAGACGATCTTCATGGTCGGCAGTCCTGGCAAAACTGCGATGCTAGCTGACATGTAGGAGTGGGGCCAGTGTCGGGGTAAGGGGATTCGTATTCAGCCAGGATTTTTACCGCAGCACCGGCGTCTTCGCGAGCAGGCTCGCTCTCACAGGTTATGGTCTATACCTGTGGGGGCGAGCCTGCTCGCGAAGGTAGCCAACACTGATTCGGATCAGAACGGAACTGTGCCAACCCTATAGGCTCGTAACCAGAAGAGCGTCGTCATTTGAACGATGACCCGGGGAGTTCGACCGTCATGCCTGAAACATCCACCGCCATTGCTGACATCCATATGCTCGACAGCGGCTATTCCCGCGAAGCCCGCTCGCTGCTTTATCAGGCTTACCGTCACGAGCCGACCTTCGCCTACCTGTTCGAAGCCGAGCGCCCGGGCTATGAACAGCGGGTGCGCGCCACCGTGCGCGAACTGGTCAAACAACATTTTTTGCAGGATTTGCCGGCCATCGGCCTGCTGGTCAATGACCGGCTGATCGGCATCGCGCTGATCGCGCCACCGCAACGGCGCCTGGGGATCACCGAGAGCTGGGCGTGGCAATTGCGCATGGTGCTCAGCACCGGTTTTCGCTGCACCCGGCGCTATCTGGAGTACCACGCGGCGGTAACGGCCTGCCAGCCGTCGGATGCGGTGCACATGTTGCCGCTGCTGGGGATTCATCCGCAATTCCAGGGCAAGCACTTCGGCGAGCAGTTGCTGACGGCGGTACACAACTGGTGCGCAGTCGATGAACATTCGCAAGGCGTGGTGCTCGATACGGGGAATCCTCGCTATCTGGAGTTCTATAAACGTCAGGGCTACGAGGAAATCGGCGAGGTGGCTGTAGGACCTGTCCGCGAACATGTTTTTTTTCACGCCAACCCTCAGGTGTTGCAAAGCGCCAGCGCTTAATGAGGACGAACTTTCCGGGCGCGCCAGGCTCTATCACGCTCCCACGCTCGTGATAGCATCCGCGCCTATGAAGTTTCCAGGAAGAATCACCAGCGGTTTGCTCATGCTGTTCAGCAGTTGCGCGGCGCTGGCCCAAAGTGAATTGGACGTCCGCATCAAGCCGTCCAACGACGCGCTGAAAGCCAATATCGAAGGCTACATTGGCAGCCTCGGCGATCGTGACGAGCAGGCGCTTGAGCGCTTCAGCCGTGGCGCCGAGGAGCAGGCGCGCAAGGCCGCGCAGGCACTCGGCTACTACCAGCCGCAGATCGACAGCGAGGTCCGAGGCGGCAAAACCCCACGCCTGACCCTGAAGATCGAGCCCGGCGAACCGGTGCATTTGCGTAACGTCACGGTGCGCATCGACGGCCCGGCGGCGTCGCTCAAAGCCTTCCGCGTACCCGCCAGCGATGTGCTGAAACCCGGCGCGGTGCTCAACCACGGCCACTACGATGACGCCAAGCGGCTGATCCAGAACCAGGCCTCGCGCTACGGTTTTTTCAGCGGCCGCTTCACTCAGCAGCGCCTGTCGGTAGACCCGCGCGCCGGCGTCGCCGACATCGAATTGATCTACGACAGCGGCCCGCGCTACGCCTTGGGCCAGGTCAGTTTCGAGGGCGATACGCCGTTCGACGAAGACCTGCTGCAACGCATGGTGCCGTTCAAAAGCGGCGCGCCCTACGATTCCGAACTGATTGCCGAACTTAACCAGGCGTTGCAATCGAGCGGCTATTTTGAGGGCGTGCGTGTCGACGCCGCACCGACGGCGGCCAAGGACCGAGTGATCCCGGTGGCGGTCAAACTCGACACCCGCAAGCCGCGAACCATGGGCCTGGGCCTGGGCTATTCCACCGACGTCGGGCCCCGGGCCAAGGCCAACTGGACCCGCCATTGGGTCAACCCCCAGGGCCACAGCTACGGCTGGGAAACCGAAGTCTCCGCGCCACGGCAGAACGTCGGCGTGTTTTACGACATCCCCCTCGATCCACCGCTGACCGACAAACTGCGTTTCGCCGGCGGTTACCAAAACGAAGAAATCGCTGACGAAGACAGCCTCAGCAAACTGCTGACGATTGGTCCGGAGTGGCACAGCAAGCTGCCCAGCGGCTGGCAGCGGGTGGTGTCGCTGAAGTGGCAGCGTGAGGAATATCGCCTCGGCGATGACTCGGGCCTGAGCACCTTGCTGATGCCTGGCGTCAGTTACTCGTATCTGAAAAGCGACAACCGCATCGACCCGCACAACGGCTATCGCCTGACCTTCGAAAGCAAAGTCGCCAAGGAAGGGCTCGGCTCGGACAACAATCTGGTGTACGGCACGGCGCTGGTCAAAGGCCTGACCACCGTGTTCGACAAGCATCGCTTGCTCGGCCGGGTGCAGGTCGGTGGCAGTGCCACCAACGGTTACAAATCGATTCCGCCGTCGTTGCGCTTCTTCGCCGGTGGCGACCAGAGCGTGCGCGGCTACGACTATCAAAGCCTGTCGCCGGAGAACTCCGACGGCGACCGCATCGGTGGCCGCTACATGGTCGCCGGCAGTGTCGAGTATCAGTATTCGGTTGCCGACAAATGGCGCGTCGCGACCTTCGTCGACCAAGGCAACTCCTTCAACAAACTCGAATTGCCGAACCTCAAGACCGGCGTCGGCATTGGCGTGCGCTGGGTCTCGCCGGTCGGGCCGATCCGCCTCGACCTCGCCCATGCACTGGATGACGACGGCGGCATCCGCTTGCACTTTTCCATGGGGCCTGAGCTGTGAAGCGTGGTGTGAAGATAACGCTGCTGACGGTGCTCGCGCTGTTGCTGTTGATCGTGCTGGCACTGGCCAGCGTGCTGGGAACCGCCGCCGGTAGCCGTTGGGTGCTGGGCCTGGTGCCGGGTTTGAGCACGGAGCATTTCCAGGGTCGCCTGGGCGGGCAATGGAGCGCGGATCACCTGGTGTGGCAGCAGGGCAGTGATCGGGTCGAGCTGGACAAGGTGATCTTCGCCTGGTCGCCGCTGTGCCTGACCCGCATGACCCTGTGCATCGAGCAATTGAAAGCCGACCAGGTCAGCCTGCAATTTCCACCGACCAACGATGAACCGAGCAGCGCGCCGATCAGTCTCCCAGACCTGAAATTACCGCTGGCCCTTGAACTGGGCGACGTGCAGGTCGGCAGCTTGCTGTTTAACGGCAGCGAAGAACTCAAAGGGCTGCAACTGGCGGCGCACTGGACGGCCAAGGGTTTGCAGATCGATTCGGTGCATTTGCAACGTGACGAGCTGAGCTTGAACCTCAAAGGCCTGTTGCAACCCAGCGGCAACTGGCCGCTGTCCGTCGAGGGCGCGCTGAGCCTGCCGGCACCCGGCGACGGACCCTGGGCGTTGGCCCTGAAAGCCGAAGGCGACTTGCTGAGAACCCTCAACCTGACGGCAGACAGCAGCGGTTACCTCAACGGCCAATTGACCGGCGAATTGCAGCCGCTGGCCGACAATCTGCCGGCCAAGGTCCGCATCACCGCGGACGGGTTCAAGGCCAGTGCCGATTTACCCGACACCCTGCAACTCAACCAAGTGGAACTGACCGGCGACGGCAATCTCAAGGTCGGTTACCAGTTGCTCGGCAAGGCCAGCCTACCGGCGGAACAAGGCCCGGTGGCGTTGCTGTTGCAAGGCAAGGTCGACGCCCACGGCGCGCAGATCGCCGGCCTCGACCTCACCGCCAACGACAAACAAAGCCTGAAGCTCAACGGCGCGCTGGACTGGCGCCAAGGCTTCAGCGCGGAGGCAAAAATCGCCTGGCTCGACTTCCCCTGGCATCGCCTCTATCCGCTGATCGACGAACCGCAAGTCGCGGTCCGTCGCTTCAACGGCGAGGTGTCGTACACCGACGGCAAGTACCTCGGCCACTTTGATGCCGCGCTGGACGGGCCGGCAGGGGCGTTCACCCTTAACAGCCCATTCAGCGGCGACCTGACCAAGATCTACCTGCAACAACTGCAGTTGATTGCCGGTCAAGGCAAGGCCGATGGCCACTTGAACCTGCAGTTCGCCGACGGCATTGCCTGGGACACGGCGCTGGATTTAACCGCGATCAACCCGGCGTTCTGGATCGCCGAATTGCCCGGCACGCTGGCCGGGCCGTTGCGCAGCCAAGGTGAAATGAAGAATGAACACCTGAGCCTCAGTGCCGATCTGGATTTGAAAGGCACATTGCGCGGGCAACCGGCGGTGCTGCAAGCCAAGGCTGACGGTGCCGGCGAACGCTGGAACCTCAGTGCCCTGGACATTCGCCTCGGGGATAACCGGATCAACGGCAGCGGCAGCGTGCAGCAAAAGCTCGCCGGCCAACTCGACATCAAACTTACGCGACTGGCGCAACTCTGGCCGCAACTGCGCGGGCAAATCAGCGGCCGCATGGACGTCGCCGGCACGCTCAAGGCGCCGCAAGGCAAACTGGCGATGCAGGGTTCGCAGCTGGCGTTCGAAGACAATCGTCTGCAAAGCCTCAACCTCGACGCCACGCTCGACAGCGCACAACGGGCGAACATCAACCTCAAGGGCAGCGGCATCCAGGCGGGTGACACCGCGCTCGGCACCCTGACCGCCAGCGCCCAGGGCGACAGCAAACGGCAGAAGCTCAGCCTTGATTTGCTCGGGCCGACATTGAAGCTGGCGCTCGGCTTCGACGGCGCGCTGGACCAAGGCAATTGGCGCGGACGCCTGGCCAGCGGCAACGTCAAGGCCGGCGGCCAGGACTGGACGCTGCAAGCCCCGGCCCGACTCGAACGGCTGGCGGACGGCAAACTCAACTTCGGCGCCCATTGCTGGATGTCCGGCGCGGCCAGCCTGTGCGGTGAGGACCAGCGGCTGATGCCCGAGCCGAAGCTGCGATATCACCTCAAGCAATTCCCGATCGACAGCCTGGCGCAGTGGTTGCCCAAGGATTTCGCCTGGCAGGGCAAGCTCAATGCCGACCTGCAACTGGATCTGCCGGCCAGCGGCCCCAATGGCCAGGTCACGGTCGACGCCAGCGGCGGCACCCTGCGCATGCGTGACAAAGAGCAATGGCTGGACTTCCCGTACCAGACCCTCAAGCTCACCAGCAAACTGACGCCCAAACGCATCGACACCGACCTCAATTTCGTCGGCGGCAAACTCGGCGAATTGACGGTGCAGGCGCAGATCAATCCGCTGCCGCAGAACAAACCGCTTAGCGGTTCGTTCCGTCTCAGCGGCCTCGACGTTTCGGTGGCGCGGCCGTTTGTGCCAATGGTGGAAAAACTCAGCGGGCGGTTGAACGGCAGCGGCACTTTGTCCGGCGGGTTGCTGGCGCCGTTGGTCAACGGCAACCTGCTGCTGAGCGACGGCGAGGTGTCCGGGCCGGAACTGCCGATCAGCCTCGAAGGCCTGAAACTGCAAGCCGTGATCGCTGGTGAAACCGTGCAGCTCAACGGTGACTGGAAAAGCGGCAAGGCCGGGCAGGGCAGCCTCGATGGCAACATCGCCTGGGGTCAGGCTTTGGCGGTGGACCTGCAGCTCAAGGGCACGCAACTGCCGATCAGCGTTGAGCCTTACGCGCACCTGGAAATGGCCCCGGACCTGAAGATTTCCATGAAGGACAACCAACTCGCGGTGGCCGGCAAAGTGCTGGTGCCCACGGGCGAAATCACCGTGCGCCAATTGCCGCCATCGACGGTCAAGGTCTCGGACGACACGGTGATCGTGGGTAACCAGACCGAAGAAGGCAAAACCCCGATGGCCATGGCGATGGACATCGACGTGATCGTCGGCCAGGACCCTGGCAAAGGCAAACTGAGCTTCGCCGGGTTTGGCCTGACTGCCGACCTGCAGGGGCAGGTGCACATCGGCGACAACATGGACACCCGCGGCGAGTTGTGGCTCAACGACGGCCGCTACCGGGCCTACGGCCAGCGCCTCACGGTGCGTCGGGCGCGGCTGTTGTTCGCCGGGCCCATCGACCAGCCGTACCTGGACATCGAAGCGATTCGCCAGACCGACGACGTGATCGCCGGTATTCGCCTGAGCGGCAGCGCCGAGCAGCCGACCACGCAAATCTTTTCCGAACCGGCCATGAGCCAGGAACAGGCGTTGTCCTATCTGGTGCTCGGGCGACCCCTGAGCACCAATGGCGAGGACAACAATATGCTCGCCCAAGCGGCGCTGGGGCTGGGCTTGATGGGCAGCTCCGGAGTCACCAGCAGCATGGCGAAAAACCTCGGCATCCAAGACTTCCAGCTCGACACCGAAGGCAGCGGCGACGCCACCAGCGTGGTCGCCAGCGGTAACTTGTCGGAGAAACTCAGCCTGCGTTACGGCGTCGGCGTGTTCGAACCGGCCAACACCATCGCCCTGCGTTACAAGCTAAGCAAAAAGGTCTACCTGGAAGCCGCCAGCGGCGTCGCCAGTTCGCTAGACATCTTCTACAAACGGGATTTCTAAGCCCCCTCCCGCCCTCTGTGGCAGGGATTGCCTCTGTGGCGAGGGAGCCTCGCCACGAAAACTGTCCATCCTCTTCATGCGCCCATGGCCAAAGTGCCACTGGTCAGCTCATTTACAAAGCTTGCTAACTAATGCTTGGCCATTCGCTGCCTAAGCAGTAACATCTCGACATACATTCCCTGCCTAAGCAGTTAATAGGTCTCTCATGAAGCATTTCACCCCTGAAGAATTCAAGGATTGTCACCTCGGGCTGTTGCTCGGGCGTGCGGCGCTGCTGAAGGACAAGATCATCGACACGCACATGGAACCGCACGGCATCACCGCCGCGCAGTTCAAGGTGTTGATCATCATGGCCCAGTTCGGCGTCGACACCCCGGCTGAGCTGTGCCGGCACTTGTCCCTCGACAGCGGTTCGATGACGCGCATGCTCGATCGCCTGGAGCAAAAAGGTTTTCTCGTCCGCCAGCGTTCCGAAAACGACCGCCGGCAGATTCGCCTGGTGCTCAACGAGGACGGCCAGGCCTTGATCGATCGCCTGCCGCAAATGGGCGCCGAGGCGATGAACGAGTTGGCCGGGGCGATCACTAGGGAAGAGCTGCACACCCTGGAAAACATCCTGAAAAAAATCCTGCTGGCTGCCGGCGACCCCATCACTGTCCTGAGGCTGGGTGACAAATGAACCGTCAAACCTTGCGTGCGCAGCTAGGCCTGGTGTTGCTGGCCATGAGCCTGGCCGGCTGCGCCAACTTCAGTGGCCTGCATTCCGAAGGCGTGAGCCTTGAGGCGAAAAACCTGCAGGCCGGGCAATCCCTCAGCGGCGTGACCCTGTCGCCCGCCGCGTGGCCCACCAGTGACTGGTGGAAGAGCCTGGGTGATCCGCAGCTCGACGGCTTGATCCGCGAAGCACTGAAAGACAGCCCGGACATGCAGATCGCCGATGCGCGCGCCCATCAGGCCAACGCTGCTGCCTATGCCGCCGAGGCCGAGCGCCTGCCAACCGTGGACGCCAGCGCCGGTATCAGTCGTTCACGGCTGGCCCGCGATCAGGACCCGAGCGGGCAGGGCGGACGTTATTCGACCCTGCGCAGTGTCGGCGCCACGTTCAATTACAACTTCGATCTGTGGGGCGGTCAGCGTGCAGCCTGGGAAGCGGCGCTGGGTGAAGCCCGCGCGGCCGAGGTCGACCAGCAAGCGGCGCAATTGACCCTCGCCGCCGACGTCGCCCGCGCCTATAGCGATCTCGGCCAGGCGTACATCGTCCATGACATCGCTCAGGAAGACCTCAAACGCACCCGGCAAATGCTCGATCTGAGCCAGCGCCGCTTGAGTTCCGGGATCGACAGCCAGTATCAGTTTCAGCAAACCGAAAGCCTCGAAGCCAGCTCGCAAGCCAGCCTGGTCGACGCCGAAAAACGCCTGAACAGCGCCAAAATTGCCCTGGCTGTGTTGCTCGGCAAGGGCCCTGATCGCGGCAATGAGATTGCCCGGCCAAACGTACTCAATGCCAGTGCGGTGGCGTTGCCGTCGACCTTGCCGGCCGAACTGCTCGGCCGGCGTCCGGACCTGGTGGCCGCGCGCTGGCGGGTCGAGGCGGCGAGCAAGAACATCGACGCCAGCAAGACCCGTTTCTATCCCAACCTCAACCTGAGCGCCGCAGCCGGTGCCGAGTCGTTGCTGGGCGATGCGATGTTCGGGTCCGCCAGCCGTTTCTTCAACATTGCGCCGACCGTGTCGCTGCCGATCTTCGACGGTGGTCGCTTGCGCGCCGACCTCGATGCCCGCGATGCCGACTACGACCTCGCGGTGGCGCAGTACAACAAAAGCCTGGTCAAGGCGCTCGGCGATGTCAGCGACAGCATCAACCAGTTGCGCGACATCGGCCGGCAGATTGCTGCCCAGCAACATGCCACCGAGATTGCCCAGGATTCTTACAACACCGTGGTCCAGCGTTATGGCTCAGGGATCGGCAACTACCTGGACGTGCTCAGCATCGAGCAGCAATTGCTCCAGGCCCAGCGCGAGCTGGCCAACCTGAATGCCGAGCGCATCGACCTGTCGATCCAGTTGATGCAGGCCTTGGGCGGCGGTTTTTCCGCTGACGGCCTCGCCTCGGCCGGCCCGCTTACCGCGCCCGCCACGCAGACTCATTAATTCAAGGTACTTGTCATGGCCACTGCCGATACCACTCAACCTGCTGAAAACACCCCGGAGCAACCCAAGTCCCGCAAACGCAAACTCATGCTGCTGATCCTCGCCGTGGTCGTGCTGCTCGCCGGCGCCGGTGTATGGGTCTATCACGAGATGTACGGGCGCTGGAGCGAGAGCACCGACGACGCCTACGTCAACGGCAACGTGGTGGAAATCACCCCGCTGGTGACCGGCACCGTCGTCAGCATTGGCGCCGATGACGGTGACCTGGTGCACGAAGGCCAGGTGCTGGTGAACTTCGACCCGAATGATGCCGAAGTCGGACTGCAAAGTGCCCAGGCCAACCTGGCCCGCACGGTGCGCCAGGTGCGCGGCTTGTACAGCAACGTCGACGGCATGAAAGCCCAGGTCAACGCACAACAGGCCGAAGTGCAGAAAGCTCAGGACAACTTCAACCGCCGCAAGAACCTCGCCGCCGGCGGGGCGATTTCCCAGGAAGAACTGTCCCACGCCCGCGACGACCTGACCTCGGCGCAAAACGCCTTGGCCAACGCCCGGCAGCAGCTCAAGACCACCAGCGCCCTGGTCGACGACACCGAAGTGTCCTCGCACCCGGACGTGATGGCCGCCGCCGCCAACCTGCGCCAGGCCTACCTGACCAATGCCCGCAGCACCTTGATCGCGCCGGTCACCGGATACGTCGCCAAGCGCACCGTGCAACTCGGTCAGCGGGTGCAGCCGGGGACCGCGTTGATGGCGGTGATCCCGCTGAATCAACTGTGGATCGACGCCAACTTCAAGGAAACCCAGCTCAGCGACATGCGCATCGGCCAGCCAGTTGACATCGAAACCGACCTGTACGGCAGCGACGTGAAGTTCAGCGGCACCATCGACAGCCTCGGCGCCGGCACCGGCAGCGCGTTCGCCTTGCTGCCGGCGCAGAACGCTACGGGCAATTGGATCAAGATCGTCCAGCGGGTGCCGGTGCGGGTGCACATCAACCCCGATGACTTGGCCAAACACCCGCTGCGGGTTGGCCTGTCGACCGTGGTCGACGTCAACTTGCACGACCAGAGCGGCCCGGTGCTGGCCCAGCAACCGCCGCAGAAAGCCTCGTTCAGCACCAACGTCTACGACCGTCAGTTGGCCGAAGCCGACGCGATGATCGCCCGGCTGATCCACGACAACAGCGCCGCCGCCAGCAAGACCGCGCAGCGTTAACCGGCCCGATTCTGTGAGGGCGAGCCTGCTCGCGAATAGCGTCAGCCCCTCCAGTCGAGGGGCGTCAGACACATCCTTCGCGAGCAGGCTCGCTCCCACCGGGTTAGCTGCGTCCAAACGCAGCGTTAATCAGCTTTCACAGGATTCGCGATGAGCAATAACGCCTCCTTCACGCCACCCAGCCTGCTGCTCAGTACCATCGGGCTATCCCTGGCGACGTTCATGCAGGTGCTCGACACCACCATTGCCAACGTGGCCTTGCCGACGATTTCCGGCAACCTGGGGGTCAGTTCGGAGCAGGGCACTTGGGTGATCACCTCGTTTGCCGTGAGCAACGCAATTGCCTTGCCGCTGACCGGTTGGCTGAGCCGTCGCTTCGGTGAAGTGAAGCTGTTTATCTGGGCGACCCTGCTGTTTGTGATCGCCTCGTTCCTCTGCGGGATTTCCACCTCGATGCCGGAACTGGTGGGCTTTCGCGTGCTGCAAGGGGTGGTGGCGGGGCCGCTGTACCCGATGACCCAGACGTTGCTGATTGCCGTGTATCCGCCGGCCAAACGGGGCATGGCCCTGGCGCTGCTGGCGATGGTCACGGTGGTGGCGCCGATTGCCGGGCCGATTCTCGGCGGGTGGATCACCGACAGCTACAGTTGGCCGTGGATCTTCTTTATCAATGTGCCGATCGGCCTGTTCGCCGCGTTCGTGGTGACCCAGCAGATGAAGAAACGCCCGGTGGTCACCAGCCGCCAGCCGATGGATTACATCGGTTTGATCGCGCTGATCATTGGCGTCGGTGCGCTGCAGATTGTTCTCGACAAAGGTAACGATGCCGACTGGTTCGAATCCAACTTCATCATTATCGGCACGGTCATCTCGGTGATCGCCCTGGCGTTTTTCGTGATCTGGGAAATGACCGACGAGCACCCGGTGGTCAACTTGCGGCTCTTCGCGTACCGCAACTTCCGCTATGGCACCATCGTGCTGATCCTGGGTTATGCCGGATTCTTCGGCATCAACCTGATCCTGCCGCAGTGGTTACAGACGCGGCTGGGCTATACCGCGACCTGGGCCGGTTTTGCCGTGGCGCCGCTGGGGATTCTGCCGGTATTGCTGTCGCCCTTTGTCGGCAAGTACGCGCCGAAATTCGACATGCGTCTGTTGGCCGGGCTGGCGTTCTTGGCGATTGGCTTAAGTTGCTTTATGCGCGCCGGTTTCACCAACGAAGTGGACTTCCAGCACATCGCGCTGGTGCAGTTGTTCATGGGGATTGGCGTGGCGTTATTCTTTATGCCGACCCTGACCATCCTGCTGTCGGACCTGCCGCCGAGCCAAATCGCCGACGGCTCAGGCCTGGCGACGTTCCTGCGGACCCTGGGCGGCAGCTTTGCGGCGTCGCTGACCACCTGGATCTGGATCCGCCGCGCCGACCAGCACCATGCCTACCTGACCGAAAGCATCAACACCTACGAACCGGCGACCCGCGAGGCGCTGGCGCAACTGGGCGGTGCAGGGGCCAAGGCCTACAGCCAGCTCGATCAAGTGGTGGTGAGCCAGGCGTACATCATGTCCACGGTGGATTACTTCACCTTGCTGGGCTGGATGTTCATGGGGCTGATCCTGATCGTCTGGCTGGCCAAACCACCGTTCACCGCCAAGGCTGGGCCGGCGGCGTCGGGTGGGCACTGAGATTTTTTAGAGACTGGAGAGATCTGGAGAGATCAGGAAAGACCTGTGAGATACCTGTGGAGATGTGCGACCAGCCTGGAACACTGTGGGAGCTGGCTTGCCAGCGATAGCGGTTGTTCAACTGGCACTTATGTCGACTGACACACCCTCATCGCTGGCAAGCCAGCTCCCACAGGTTTTGTGTTTGCCACAGGCTTTGTATCTGCCACAGGATTTCTGGACAGCTATTAATGTGCGGGAGCAGGCAGTTGCGGTGGCGGCGCAAAATCAAACGCCGCCAACTGGTAACCCTGTTCGTCTACCTGCAATGCCCAGCCCTGGCGATCCCAATCCCCCAGCACGATGCGCTTGGCTGCCAGCTCGCCGATCTGCAATTTGTGGATCGCCGGGCGGTGGGTGTGGCCGTGGATCAGGGTTTTGACCCCGTATTCGCGCATGATCCGCGGGATTTCCTCGGGCGTGACGTCGACGATGTCGTTGGCCTTCATCCGGGTTTGCGCGCGGCTCTCGCTGCGCAGCTTGCGCGCCAGTTTATGACGGGTGCGCAGCGGCAAATGGCGCAGGATGAACAGCGTTATGGGATTACGCAGGTAGCGCCGCAGCTTCATATAAGCTTCGTCGCGAGTGCAAAGACTGTCGCCGTGCATCAACAGCACCGGCTCGCCCTCGAATTGCACGACACTCGGGTCCTTCAGCAAGGTGCAGCCGGCCTGTTTGCAAAAGGCCTGGCCGAGCATGAAGTCACGGTTGCCGTGCATCAGAAAAATCGCCGTGCCGCTGTCGCTGAGGTTGCGCAGGGCCTGGCAGATGGAGCGCTGGAAAGGCGTCATGGCATCGTCGCCAATCCACGCCTCGAAAAAGTCGCCGAGGATGTACAACGCACTTGCCGAGCGGGCACGTCCGGCGAGCAGATCCAGAAACGCCCGGGTGATGTCCGGGCGCTCCTCTTCCAGATGCAAATCTGAAATCAGCAGTATCACTCAATGATCTCGGCTTTCTCGATGATCACGTCGTCTGCAGGTACGTCCTGGTGGCCGGCTTTGGACGTGGTCGAGACGCCTTTGATCTTGTCCACGACGTCGGTGCCGTCGATCACTTCGCCGAAGACCGCGTAGCCCCAACCCTGGGTGGTTTTGCCGCTGTGGTTAAGGAAGCTGTTGTCCGCCACGTTGATGAAGAACTGCGCGGAGGCCGAGTGCGGTTCCATGGTGCGGGCCATGGCCACCGAGTACTTCTTGTTCGGCAGGCCGTTGTCGGCTTCGTTCTGGATGCTTGGGCGCTTGTCTTTCTTTTCTTTCATGCCAGGTTCGAAGCCGCCACCCTGGATCATGAAGTTGCCGATGACCCGGTGGAAAACGGTGTTTTCGTAGTGGCCGGCGTTAACGTATTCGATGAAGTTGGCCACGGTGATCGGGGCTTTCTCGGCGTTCAGTTGCAGAACGATGTCACCGTGGTTGGTGGTCAGTTTGACTTTCGACATGATGATTACTCTTTCTGGGAATTCGTGGGTTTCGGGGCGCGAGGCCCGCAACCGGTCCGGCCAGTGACGGCCAAGGAGCGCAGTTTAGCGTGACAGGCGCGAATTTCGAGGCTGTTTTTCATTTACGGCTTATTAAATGCGGCCGTTTGCCGAGCTGCTCTGTCAGCGCCTCGACGGCATCGGCTATGATAGCGGCTTTGTTTTGTCTGGCCCTTCGTCCGGCCGCGCACTGTATGTTCAAGGATCCTATGAGCAAGCCCACTGTCGACCCTACCTCGAATTCCAAGACCGGCCCGGCCGTGCCGGTCAATTTCCTGCGCCCGATCATCCAGGCGGACCTGGACTCGGGTAAGCACACACAGATCGTCACTCGCTTCCCGCCGGAGCCCAACGGCTACCTGCACATCGGCCATGCCAAGTCGATCTGCGTGAACTTCGGCCTGGCCCAGGAGTTCGGTGGCGTCACGCACCTGCGTTTCGACGACACCAACCCGGCCAAGGAAGACCAGGAATACATCGACGCGATCGAAAGCGACGTCAAGTGGCTGGGTTTCCAGTGGTCCGGTGAAGTGCGCTACGCCTCGCAGTATTTCGATCAACTGCACGACTGGGCGGTCGAGCTGATCAAGGCCGGCAAGGCCTACGTCGACGACCTGACCCCGGAGCAAGCCAAGGAATACCGCGGCAGCCTGACCGAGCCGGGCAAGAACAGCCCGTTCCGTGAGCGCAGCGTCGAAGAAAACCTCGACTGGTTCGCGCGCATGAAGGCTGGCGAGTTCAAGGACGGTGAACGGGTGCTGCGGGCGAAGATCGACATGGCTTCGCCGAACATGAACCTGCGCGACCCGATCCTGTACCGCATCCGCCACGCTCACCATCACCAGACCGGTGACAAGTGGTGCATCTACCCGAACTACGACTTCACCCACGGTCAGTCGGACGCCATCGAAGGCATCACCCACTCGATCTGCACCTTGGAATTCGAAGGCCATCGCCCGCTGTACGATTGGTTCCTCGACAACCTGCCGGTGCCGGCGCATCCGCGTCAGTACGAGTTCAGCCGCCTCAACCTGAACTACACGATCACCAGCAAGCGCAAGCTCAAGCAATTGGTGGACGAGAAGCACGTACACGGTTGGGATGACCCGCGCATGTCGACCCTGTCGGGCTTCCGCCGTCGCGGCTACACGCCGGCGTCGATCCGCAACTTCTGCGACATGGTCGGCACCAACCGTTCCGACGGCGTGGTCGATTTCGGCATGCTCGAGTTCAGCATCCGTCAGGACCTCGACCAGAACGCCCCGCGCGCCATGTGCGTGCTGCGTCCGTTGAAGGTGGTGATCACCAACTACCCGGAAGGCCAGGTCGAAAACCTCGAGCTGCCGCGTCATCCGCAAAAAGAAGAACTGGGCGTGCGCAAGCTGCCGTTCGCCCGTGAAATCTACATCGACCGCGATGACTTCATGGAAGAGCCGCCGAAGGGCTACAAGCGTCTGGAGCCGAACGGCGAAGTGCGCCTGCGCGGCAGCTACGTGATCCGCGCCGACGAAGCGATCAAGGACGCTGACGGCAACATCGTCGAGCTGCGCTGCTCGTATGACCCGGATACCCTCGGCAAGAACCCTGAAGGCCGCAAGGTCAAGGGCGTGGTGCACTGGGTGCCGGCCGCCGCCAGCATCGAGTGCGAAGTGCGTCTGTACGATCGCCTGTTCCGCTCTCCGAACCCGGAGAAGGCTGAGGACAGCGCCAGTTTCCTGGACAACATCAACCCTGACTCGCTGCAGGTCCTCACTGGTTGTCGTGCCGAACCCTCGCTGGGCGACGCACAGCCGGAAGACCGTTTCCAGTTCGAGCGCGAAGGTTACTTCTGCGCGGATATCAAGGACTCGAAACCCGGTCACCCGGTCTTCAACCGGACCGTGACCCTGCGTGATTCGTGGGGCCAGTGATTCAAAGGAAACGATTAAAGTGCTGACGATCTACAACACGCTCACCAAGAGCAAAGAAGTCTTCAAGCCGCTGGATGGCAACAAGGTGCGCATGTACGTCTGCGGGATGACCGTGTACGACTACTGCCACCTGGGCCACGGCCGCAGCATGGTCGCGTTCGACCTGGTGACCCGCTGGTTGCGGTTCAGCGGCTATGACCTGACCTACGTGCGCAACATCACCGACATCGACGACAAGATCATCAACCGCGCCAACGAAAACGGCGAATCGTTCGAAGCCTTGACCGAGCGCATGATCGCGGCGATGCACGAAGACGAAGCGCGGCTGAACATCAAGAAGCCGGATATGGAACCCCGTGCCACCGACCATATCCCCGGCATGCACGCGATGATCCAGACCCTGATCGACAAGGGTTACGCCTACGCCCCCGGCAATGGCGACGTGTACTACCGCGTCGGCAAGTTCATGGGCTACGGCAAGCTGTCGCGCAAGAAGATTGAAGACCTGCGTATCGGCGCGCGCATTGAAGTGGACGAGTCGAAACAGGACCCGCTGGACTTCGTGCTGTGGAAAGCCGCCAAGCCTGGCGAGCCGAGCTGGGAATCGCCTTGGGGCGCCGGGCGTCCGGGCTGGCACATCGAGTGCTCGGTGATGTCGACCTGCTGCCTGGGCGAGACCTTCGACATTCATGGCGGCGGTAGCGACCTGGAGTTCCCGCACCACGAAAATGAAATCGCCCAGAGCGAAGCGGCCACTGGCAAGACCTACGCCAACGCGTGGATGCACTGCGGCATGATTCGCATCAATGGCGAGAAGATGTCCAAGTCCTTGAACAACTTCTTCACCATCCGCGACGTGCTCGACAAATACCACCCGGAAGTCGTGCGTTACCTGCTGGTCTCGAGCCACTACCGCAGCGCCATCAACTACTCGGAAGACAACCTCAAGGACGCCAAGGGCGCACTCGAGCGTTTCTACCATGCGTTGAAGGGGTTGCCGGTGGTCCCGGCGGCGGGCGGCGACGCCTTTGTCGAGCGCTTCACCCAGGTGATGAACGATGACTTCGGCACGCCCGAAGCCTGTGCGGTGCTGTTCGAGATGGTCCGTGAGATCAACCGCCTGCGCGACAGTGATCTCAACGCCGCGGCCGGCCTGGCAGCGCGCTTGAAAGAACTGGCCAGCGTGCTGGGCGTGTTGCAGCTCGAAGCCGATGACTTCCTGCAAGCAGGCGCCGCAGGGCGGGTCGATTCGGCTGAAATCGACGCGCTGATCGCCGCGCGCCTGGCGGCACGGGCCGGCAAGGACTGGGCCGAGTCCGACCGCATCCGCGACCAGCTCACCGCCATGGGCGTGGTGCTGGAGGATGGCAAGGGCGGCACCACTTGGCGCCTGGCTGATTGATGGCTTGAATCGCTGCAAAACAAAACCCGCCTGGTGCGGGTTTTTGTTTTTGGGGTGACCGGGCTGGCGCCATCGCGGGCAAGCCCGCTCCCACAGGTTTCTGTGTCGTGCAT